>CALGIY010000120.1 GCA_937914965.1 uncultured Thermoanaerobacteraceae bacterium
GCATAGGGGAGGCTGCACTTCTCAGGCTGCGGCGTCAAATGTGCATGGTATTCCAGCATACTTACGTGTTCAACACCAGTGTTTACAATAATGTAGCTTATGGTCTGAAACTGCGTGGTGTGAGGGGAGCTGAGCTGAAAGAAAGGGTGGAAGAGGCCCTCTCCTTTGTAGGGCTCAGTGATTTTGGACAGCGCAGTGCCTTGAAGCTTTCTGGGGGAGAAACCCAGCGTGTTGCCCTCGCCCGGGCAGTGGTAGTGCGGCCACGGGTACTGCTTTTGGATGAACCAACAGCTAACCTGGACCCAGACAGTGTTGCCTTGATCGAAAAACTTGTCCACAGAGTTAATGAAACCATAGAAACCACGGTATTGATCGTTACCCATAATCTTTTCCAGGCGCAGCGGCTTGCAGATGAAGCAATTTTCTTCTACGCAGGCAAGCTGATCGAAAAAACGGCGGTTCCCCTGATATTTACCACACCCCAATCAGAGCTTACACGCCGCTTTATTTCCGGAACAATGGTGTATTAATGTGGCAGCGGGACGTTTTGTTTGCCACATACTGGAGAGTCAATGGGAACATGGTGTCAAAAGGATCGTCCCTGTGACAGTCTAATGTCGCAGGCATCACATCCTGTTCCTGTCAGACATTGAACCGCCGATGTAGGTCGAAAAGTCGTGGAAACGGGGCGGTTTTTTACTGCACTAACGTAGTGGTTGTGGTTAGTTGTTGATCGCTGGTTGCTGGAAAAGGAACTGCATTAATGCTGCTGGACGCAGAACTTACAGCTCAATAAGACAATAAAGCAAACCAGGTACCGTTATTCGTTTTATATGTGAAACCACTTCTTTTCGATCCCCTTGGCCAGGATGAAGCCAACCACAAAGGCAACCGCGGGGTTGACGGCCAGGGATAGAGTTGCTACTGCCAGAATCACAAAGAAATTTTCCCGTTCTCCAGTTCTCCGGGCGGCTAGTGCCAAGTCGATACCGCTGTAAAAGAGCAGGCAACCTAAAGCCGCATCTGGGATCAGAGCAAAGACCTTCGCCCCATCACTCCCTAACAGCACTCCAACAGCCAGCAGCAGGAAACCAATGATATACATCGTATATTTTGTCCTGCCACCAAAGCGGTAGTGGGCAGCTACTCCACCACTCCCATGACACATCATATATCCACCAAAGGGGGCTGACAAAAGGTTGGCACAGCCCATCGTCAGGCAGAGGTTGCGGTCCTTAACCCGGGCAGCCCGAGTACCATAAATATCATGAGAGACCGCTGTGGTCACTAAAACAGCATTAGCCAGTGTCAGGGGCAGTTGGGGCAGAGCGGCCATGAAAAAGCCCCGGTTGAAGTCCGCTGCTTGTGGCAGCACCAGGGAGGGCAGGTGAATACCCAAGGAGATGCTGGGGAGGGATAATCCCGGGTGCATCATGAAATTAAGCACTGTCCCGACCAAAATTGCCATGATTGCCGCTGGGAAGCGCCTGCTTTTGAGCAGAGGCAGCATCAACACCAGAATAGTCCATCCCAGAAGCGGGTCTTTGCCAATCATTTTAACCCCCAGGGTGGCCAGCGACAGCCCCAATCCTACCTGAATACCGCTGATTACCTCCGGGGGGGTGATACGACCAATGCAGTCGATCAGCCCTGTAATGCCCAGCACCAACAGAACCAAAGCTACGATCAGGCCTGCTGCTGCGATCTCTCCAGGAGAGAGGTTGTGTATCAGTACCGCAGCTGAAGCCACCTTCATGGGTTGTACTGCCATCGGTATTTTATAAAACCAGCCGCAGAAGATGTAGAAAAGTCCGAAACCGGTAAAAATACTTGCCGGATTGAGTTTTGCGACAGAAATAGCCCCGAGCACATAGGGGAGAAAAGTACCCAGGTCCCCCATTGACCCTGAAAGTTCTCCAAGAAAGCTGATCTTTTCCTGTTTTCCGACTTGTTCCCTTTTTATGTCTTGAGACTCATTCTTTTGTGTCATTCCTGTTCAACTCCAATGTTCAAGGGTGGATGGTTTCATGACTATCATATAATTCACCAAAGGGTAGTTTCTATCCTTCCCGGTAGTGAGTATTAACTGACATCCATGTCACCTCCGGAGACACCGTCAGAATCATATAAATACAGGTGAATCCGGCATCTATAAAAGGTAGAGAACAGAAAAAGGGACAGGATTCGTTCCTGTCCCTATGCAATTTGTAACTAGGAGCTCTTTGGGTTAGGGGGTATCCAGTATGGGTAAGATCAAGACCTCGGCACCCGGCTCTACAGGTGGATGCCCGGCAGGGAGATCGATTAAACAATTGCAGTCCCCAAGAGAACGCCGCATACTAGATTTTTGAGCCGGAAGCACGGCTACCCTCCAGCTATTATCGCTGTAGAGGGCATATCCCAGCAGGAACCGTCGTGGCCCTCCCTTTTTGGGAAAGGGGCTGGTGGCTACAGCAGAAAAGCGCTGTGGCTCGGGGTTTAGTCCCTGAAAGGCGCGCAGTACCGGGTAGGCCAGGAGAAAGTAGCCCACGAAACAGGCCATGGGGTTCCCGGAAAGCATGATGATCAATTTGCCGTCCCGGACCCCGGCACAGGTGTGGCTTCCTGGTTTTACCTGATAGCTCAGGAAAAGCGGCTGTGCATCAGTTTCTTCGAGCAGCCGCTTGGCGCGGTCATTGCTGCCTGCTGCTGTTCCCCCGATAGTAATCACCAGGTCGGCTTGCTGCAGCCAGGTGTTCAGCTCCTCTCCGGAAGAGAACTGTGAAACTGAAACTGCCGCTGAACCCCCCTGGAGTTTTACCAGAGATGCCAGGAGAGGGCCATTGCTGTCCCGCACATCCCCGGGGACAGGGTCCTGATCATAAGGGACAATCTCTTTCCCCAGGCTGATAATAGCGACTTTAGGGCGGCGCAAGACTGCTGCTTCTCGTATGCCATAGGCGGTCAAGATAGCGATCAACCCGGGGGTGATCCTGGTACCTCGCCTGGCAATGAGAGTTCCTGTTTTGAAGTCTTCCCCCTTGTTTCTGATGTTGTTATCCCCGGGAACACTACTCGTTAGGAAAATAGACCCTTCTTGCTCATGGGCATTCTCCTGACAGACAACTGCCGCCGTGCCTGGCGGAATGTGGCCTCCAGTCACCACGCCTGCTGCCTCCCCTGGCTGTAGGGTAAACGCAGGAACATCTCCAGCCATCAGGTATTTCTTTACGGAAAACCTCTCGCCCTTTTCCCCTTTCTGGGAAAGGGCAAAGCCGTCCATCGCTGCTTGACGGTAGGGGGGCAGGTTGTGGGGTGCCAGGATATCCTCAGCAAGAATACGCCCCACCGCCTCCAACGAGGGGAGAAGCTCCCTCTCCAGGGGTTTAATATGTTGGAGAAGTGCATCACGTGCCTCCTCCATTGGTAACTGCTTCAACATTTTAACATCTCCTCAGCTATTAACTAACTGGGGGACTGCAGGAGATGGTGCTGTTTTTTTGGATAGGGATATTTGAACATCCCCCAGTACTACGGCATCCTCTTCATCGTGGGTTACCAGGATAAATGGGATCTGCCACTCCTGGTTTATGCTTTTCAATTCATGACGAAGGATGATCCTGGTGTCTTTGTCTAGAGCGCACAAGGGTTCATCCAAAAGAAGTAGTTCAGGCTGTGCTGCCAGAGCCCTGGCCAGGGCGACCCGCTGTTTCTCTCCCCCGGAAATCTGTCCTGGGTAGCGTTCGGCAAGATGTCCGATTCCAAAGGAATGAAGTAGAGACAGGGGGTCAAGGGAAGTCAATTTGCTGCATGGTTTCCTGGTACCGTACATAACATTCTGCTTCACGGTCAGGTGAGGGAAAAGGGCATAGTCTTGGAAGACATAGCCGATCTTCCTGTCCCTGGGAGGCAAATTGATCCTATCCTTGTCTGAAAAGAGCGTACGCCCATTCAGTTTGATCAAGCCGGATACGGGTTTGAGCAGTCCAGCCAGGCACTGTAGAATAGTTGTTTTACCGGATCCCGATGGCCCGCAGAGTACCAGGATTTCCTGATCAACCTCAAGCTCCATCTCAATGGTGAAATGGCCGCGTTTTGCAGCAATCTGTGCCTCCATCATGGTCTATCACCTTTCCAGATATCTTCTCTGCCGCCTTGACCAGGTGTTTACCCAAAGGATGACTAAAAAGCTGAATACGGTAGTCAGGGCAACCAGAGTATTTGCTGTAGCATTATCCCCGGCATCCACCGCGAAAAAGATGGCCAAGGGGATAGTTTGGGTCCTGCCGGGGATATTTCCTGCCACCATCAGGGTGGCTCCAAATTCTCCGAGGGCCCGGGCAAAGGATAACACAATGCCCGATACAATCCCCGGCCAGGCCAGGGGGAGGGTGATGGTGAAAAAGACACGGATTTCTTTTGCTCCCAAGGTCCTGGCCGCATCCTCCAGGGTTAGATCAACACTCTGAAAAGCGGCTTTTGCGCTTTGGTACATCAGCGGAAAAGCGACCACCGAAGAGGCAATAATGGCCGCATACCAGGTAAAGATAAGTGAAATCCCTGCACTGTCCAGGGCCTGTCCTAGCGGACTGTTCTTCCCAATACACATGAGTAGCGCATAGCCTACAACAGAAGGAGGCAGTACTAACGGGAGAGTTAGTGCTGCTTCAACAACATCTTTTCCGTGAAATTCTGCCCGGGCCATGACCCGCGCCAGTGGTACTCCGATCACAGTAACCACCAGTACGGCGAGCACAGCCACTTTTAAAGACAGAAAAACCGGTGACCAATCAGCTAGGTACATTAAGGCTCCTGCCTGGTTACTTCTCTAACGGTTGAAAACCGTATTTTTCAAAAACCTTAGCTGCTTCACTGCTCTTCAGAAACTCCGTAAATTTCACGGTTTCAGCTTTTTGGGTGCTGTCTTTAAGGATAGCCATGGGATAAATGATCGGTTTATGAGAATCTTTTGGAGCAGCAGCAACTATTTTAGCTTTTTCACCAGCGCCGACAACATCAGACCTGTAAACAAGCCCGGCATCCACATTTCCGGTTTCCACATAGGTGAGCACCTGGCGCACATCTTTAGCATAAACAATTTTAGATTCTACTTTGTTCCAGAGATCAAGGCTTGTCAAGGCTACGCGCAATTTCGCAGCCGCTTCGTC
>CALGIY010000121.1 GCA_937914965.1 uncultured Thermoanaerobacteraceae bacterium
GCATGATGGAGTAGATCATTTTAACCGAAGTATCTGTCAAAAAACTCGTTAACCCGGTAAAAAAGATATTTTGCTCTAGGCCGAGCACCTTTTTCTTTTGCTCTACTTTATTTTCACTTTCCATGTGGACACCCTCTATTTAATGTTGTTATTTTTATAATTCTTCTTCATTTATCATAAATCAGCCTGATCATTTCGTCTACCCGGACAATAAGGGTTGAAAGATCGGAATGTTTTATGGTACAAGATAAACAGATAGATTCTTTGCCTCTGCCCTGCGGCAGGGGGCTAAAAGTACGAGAAGTGCAGCGAACGATAGCATTTTATCCTATCAATCCAGGAGGTTCAGATGGAATACAGAGAGCTAGGAAAAACAGGATTAAAAGTATCTGTAGTAGGTTTTGGCGGTATTCCCGTGCAGCGAATTGATGCATCCAGTGTAGAAAAGGTCGTAAATCGTGCCATAGAATTGGGCATCAACTTTTTTGATACCGCCAGAGGTTACACTGATAGTGAAGAAAAACTTGGTGCAGCATTAAAAAAACACAGGGACCAGGTGATTATCGCTACCAAATCCATGGCCAGGGACAAAAAAGGGATGGCCGCGGATATTGAAAAAAGTTTGAAGACCATGGGTGTGGACTATATTGATTTATTTCAACTGCACAATGTCAAGGACCGCAAAGCGCTGGAACAGGTAATGGCACCAGATGGCGCCCTTGCTGCTCTCAAAGAGGCGAAAGAAAAAGGGCTGATCAGACACATCGGTGTTACCAGTCATATAAAGGATTTTCTTCTGGAAATACTGAAAACTGGTGAGGTAGAAACAGTCCAGTTTCCTTTCAATCCGGTGGAGGTGAACGGTTCTCAGGATGTATTTGATTTGACCAGCAAAATGGACTGCGGGGTCATCGTTATGAAGCCTCTAGCGGGAGGCGCTTTGACCAACGCCAACCAGGCCCTGCGTTTTATCTTGGAGCACCCGGTATCTGTCGCCATTCCGGGGATGGATTCCTTGGAGCAGGTGGAAGAGAACGCAGCTGTCGGGAATGATCTTAAGCCTTTATCTGAAACAGAGAAAGATGAACTCGCCGGGGTAGTGGCCAAGCTGGGTACCAGCTTCTGTAGACGCTGCGAGTACTGCCTTCCCTGCCAGCAGGGGATCGATATCCCGTCGGTATTTTTATTTGATGGGTACTATACCAGGTATGACCTGAAAGACTGGGCGCTGAATCGCTACCAATCCTTAAAAGTAAAGCCAGACGAATGTCTAGAATGCGGCGAGTGTGAGGAGCGCTGCCCCTATAATTTGCCGATTCGTGAGATGCTGAAGGAAGCGGCGGGGAGGTTAGGTTAAAGGAGGTGGCTGGTCATCATAAGCATTACCACAGGCAAAGATGATCAAGGACAGGATTTTGTGGAAGTTGACAGTAAGCTTTTTAGCGAATATTTGAGGTTTACTGTAGAAACGCCGGACGATGATGATGAACCATCTGCTCTAAGAGTCAGTTTCCGCCAGATTGATGGTTCACTGATTTCCGGACCTCTTATTCCTCTGGAGAGGGTCCCTGATATAATGGAAGCAGTTGAGCGATTCTTAAAAAACTGTACTATTACGGAAGGGTTGAGGGAATAAGCAAAGCGAATAGCTACCGTCTGAAACTCCGGTCTAGGCCGGAGTTTTTATTTTAGCCTCTCGACAGTCTAGGATCAGGTGGTGGGGCAGGAAAACTGTAACATTTAATCAAATTAGAGAATAAGGAGCTAATAATAGTTATTTCGCGGAGGTTTTGAGGATGCCTTCTCACTTCGGTTGGGTTGACTTTACAGATGCAGATCGCCAGCAGATGCTGGATGCCCTGGGTGTACTGGCATCACTGCTGTCCTTGCAAAGTCAGACTCTATGAAGACCCATAACTCCCTCGTGATTCCGCCACATGCTGTGGAGGCAGGTCAGGAAATTCTGGCGCGCGTGGTCGCCCCGGTGGCGGGCGTCCACATCGCCTTGCTCTGTACCCCTGACGGTTTCGAGATTTC
>CALGIY010000122.1 GCA_937914965.1 uncultured Thermoanaerobacteraceae bacterium
GTAGACGGGCTCCTGCGGGGAGACTACCAGAGCCGCATGAACGGTTATTCGACCGCGCCGGCGTCGTTTGTTTACTGTCCAGATTCCCTTAAAGCTGCAGCATAAATTTTTGCTCCAGGAGTTGGGGTTTGTTGACGATGACCAGGTGCTTCAGGATTCCCTTGATTCTCGTATCCTGGAGAGGAACTGCTGCAGGCGGGCTTTTATGAGAGGTTGTTTTCTTGGCTCCGGTTTCCTGGGGGACCCCACCCGGTCATATCATCTGGAACTGGCTCTCAAAAATCAGGAAGGGGCTGGAGAAGTCATGGAGACCCTGGCTCTTTTTGGGCTGAACCCAAACTGTCGGAAACACCGGGATAGGTATGATATCTACCTCAAAGAGGCGGATCAGGTGGTTGAGTTCCTGCGCATTATTGGGGCCAATCAAGGGGTTCTCCAATTCGAAAACTGCCGGGTGTTCAAAGAGATGCGCAATCAAGTCAATAGGCTTGTAAACTGTGAGACCGCTAATCTGGATAAATCAGTAAAGGCGGGCTTGAAACAGGTTGCTGTAATCAAGGAGATAGATTCGATGGCAGGTCTGAGTATTTTGCGCCCTTCTCTGCGGGAACTGGCACTGCTTCGCTTGTCTTACCCGGAGGCGAGTCTCACTGAACTTGGGAAACTCCTCTCACCATCGCTCAGCAAATCAGGTGTTAACCACCGCTTCCGGGAGATCTATCAGGTTGCGAAGCAGCTACGGAAAAAGTAGGGCCAGAGATAATCTGACCAATCCAGGTTTACACAGGTGCTAATTGGGAAATAATGGGGGAGTACCCTGGGTACTACAACCGGGTGATAATGGAGGTTATTTATGTTCTGGAAATTGCTGCGCCGCTATTTTTTTGCCGGAATTCTTATTCTTTTACCGATCATTATCACAGGTTACATTATCATCTTTGCCTTTAACCTGGTGGATGGTATTCTGCGCAATTTGATTCAGTATATTGCGGGGCGTCCGCTGCCTGGTCTGGGTTTTTTGATTATCATTGTCCTGATCATTTTTGCGGGAGCTGTAGGAACAAATGTATTTGGGAAAAAACTGCTCCACTTCGGTGATGGGATCTTTCAACGCATACCTATTGTTAAAACCATTTACACAGCGACCAAACAGGTGATGGAAGCGTTTACCCCGCAGCGCCGGGCGGCTTTTCAGCATGTGGTCATGATAGAATACCCTCGTAAAGGGGTTTACTCTCTGGGCTTTGTGACTGGTGAGGCGCCTGCAGAGATCGAAGATAAAGTACAGGATGATCTAGTAAATGTCTATCTTCCAACCACACCTCCCACCCAAGGATACTTTTTAATGGTGCCCCGGCAGGATGTTAACTTTTTGGAAATGAGTGTAGAGGATGGATTTAAGCTGCTCATTTCTGCGGGGATCATTACATCGGCCCCTTCTTACCAGAAGAAATAGCTGCTATAAAAACCCCCCGCAGGAAAATGGACATTGTCATTGTCACTGTTAGTTTTCCGAGCATATCTTATTAGAAAGAAGCAGGAATCTTGTCATGTTAAGGAGAATTCTTTAACTTGAAAAGGTGGGTGAGGGTACTGTATGCGCTTAAGCTATGGAATGAAACTGGAACAAGCACAAAAGTTGATTATGACTCCAGAACTGCGCCAGGCGATTATGGTGCTGCAGTTGTCAGCAGTGGATCTTGTACAGTATGTAGAAAATGTTATGCTGGAGAACCCTCTTCTTGAGGTGACCGAAGAAAACACTGAAGAAACTGAGCCTTCCAAAGATGAAAATGATGATTTTACCCAAGAGTGGAGTGATTATCTTGCTGAGTGTGGCCAGGTTGATCGTTCCTTTGACCGGGCCTGGAATGGTCAGGAAGAGAAAGAACGCTACAATTTGGAGCATTTTGTTGCTCAGTTGCCCACTTTGCAGGATCACCTCTACCTCCAAATGCGGCTTTCGCTCTCTGATCCAAAAGACATCGATGTTGGGGAATTTCTCATTGGAAACATCAATGACCGCGGTTATTTAAATATTAGTCTTGACGAAGTACAGAAGGTGTCAGGATATTCTGAGCAGGAAACAGAACGCATCCTGCAGGTTATCCAGTCCCTTGACCCTCCTGGTGTAGGGGCTCGGGACCTTCAGGAATGTCTTCTTATCCAGTTGGACCAGCGTGGTCAGCGCACACCTGTATTAGAGAAGATCATTAACTTCTTCCTGGACGATCTTGCCAATGGTAACCTGCTTAAAATCTCCACATCCCTAGGGATAACCGTACAGGAAGTTCAGCATCAGACTGATTTGATCAAGACATTAGACCCCATACCAGGCCGCAATTTTTCCCGCTCTGGGGAAAACCGTTATATCAAACCCGATGTAGTTATCAAGAAGATTAATGATGAGTATGTTATTCTAGTGAATGATATTGCTGTGCCTCGTCTGATGATTAACAGCAGATACCAGATTCTTTTGAACAACAAACAGTCTCACTGCGACCCGGGAACAGTTCAGTTCGTCCAGAACAAGATGAAGTCTGCCCTGTGGTTGATTCGCAGCATTGAACAGAGAAGACTCACCCTTTACCGGGTTGTCAACTGCATCGTGGATTACCAGCGCGAATTTTTGGATAATGGTATTAAATCCTTGAAACCCCTAAATCTCAAGCAAATTGCCGAGACGGCTGAAATACATGAATCCACTGTGAGCCGAGCCATCGCTAACAAGTACATTCAGACTCCCCAAGGGCTTTTCGATCTCAAGTTCTTTTTTACTAGCGGTGTGGAAAATGTTGCTGCCGGAGAGATGGTGGCTGCGGAAAGCATCAAACAGGTTATGAAAGAACTTATTTCCAGTGAGGATCCCTACCAGCCTTACAGTGACCAGCAGCTTTGTGATACGCTGCAGTCAAGGGGGGTCGATATTGCCCGGAGAACAGTAGCGAAATACAGGAATGAGATTGGAATCCCTCCTATGCGGCAGCGGAAGCGTTACCGTTGATTTTGCAGACGTAATTTTGATGTCGATCTTCCAGGCGCAATTTTGCGCCTTTTTTTCATTGTCTGGGTTGCATTGCCAATTAAATAGTATATAATTTTAGGTGAAATGTTATGTATTATATAGGCCATTTTAACTAATTTTGTAGCAGGACTCAGCAACATGATCCTCAAAGACAGTGACCTATATAATGCAGGGAATGTTTACATACTATAAGTACTGGACGTGGTTACACTTTTTATTGTTCCAAATATTGAAGGGAGGAATCTTTTTTCATGGCTGTAAAAATTGGGATCAATGGTTTTGGGAGAATCGGTAGGTTGGTATTAAGGGCAGCTGTGGTTAATCCGGAGATCGAGGTTGTAGCTGTCAACGACCTGACAGATGCGGAGACAAACGCTCATCTTTTCAAATACGATTCTGTCCACGGGACTTTTCCAGGAGATGTGAAAGCATCAGATGGTGAAATTGTAGTTAACGGCAAAGCTATAAAGGTTTTCTCCGAGAAAGACCCGAAAAAATTGCCGTGGGGGGATTTGGGAGTCGATATTGTTATTGAGGGCACTGGAAAATTCCGTGATAAGGAGAAAGCCGCTGCTCACCTGGAGACTGGAGCGAAGAAGGTCATTATCACTGCTCCTGCCAAGAATGAAGATCTGACAATAGTCATGGGGGTCAATGAAAAGAAGTACGATCCGGCTAACCACCATATTATTTCCAATGCTTCCTGTACCACTAACTGTTTGGCACCTGTGGCTAAGGTGTTGAACGATAAATTTGGTATCAAGTGTGGCTTGATGACCACCACCCATGCTTACACCAACGACCAGCGGATTTTAGACCTGGCCCATAAAGACCTGCGCCGGGCCCGGGCTGCTGCACAGTCGATGATTCCTACCACAACAGGTGCCGCCAAAGCGGTTGCTCTTGTCCTTCCGGAATTGAAGGGTAAACTCACCGGAGTATCTGTACGTGTACCTACTCCCAATGTTTCCCTTGTGGATCTAGTGGTAGAATTGGAAAAATCAACAACAGCGGAGGGGATCAACCAAGCATTTAAGGATGCCGCAGCAGGTGACCTGAACGGGATTCTGGCCTACTCGGATCTACCCCTTGTTTCCAGAGACTACAATGGTGATCCGCATTCGGCTATTGTAGATGGCCCATGCACCATGGTCATTAATGGAAACCTAGCCAAAGTCTTTTCCTGGTATGACAATGAGTGGGCTTACTCTGTACGGGTTGTTGACTGTGCCCTTTATGTAGCAGGCAAAGGGCTTTAAGACGCTGAAAGGTGGGGTCGGGATTTGGAACTGAAGACCATCAAAACACTGGATATACAAGGAAAAAAGGTGCTTGTTCGGGTTGACTTTAATGTTCCTCTAGACGAACAGGGTAAGGTGGCAGATGACACCAGGATTGTGGCCACTCTGCCTACAATAGAATATCTCCTGGACAAAGGGGCTAAAGTTATTCTGATGAGTCATTTGGGTCGACCAAAGGGTAAAGTAGTAGAGAAACTGCGCCTTAGTGATGTCGCCAGGCGGCTGGGAGAGCTGCTTGGAACAAATGTTAGCAAAGTCGATGACTGCATTGGACCAGAAGCAGCCAAAGCAGTGGAGTCCTTAAAGCAAGGGGAAGTTCTTCTCCTGGAAAACCTCCGGTTTCACCCGGAGGAAGAGAAAAATGACCCGGAGTTTGCTAGAGGTTTGGCATCTCTGGCTGATCTCTATGTTAATGATGCCTTTGGTACCGCCCACCGCGCCCAGGCCTCGACCCATGGCGTGATTCGTTTTGCCCCGGTCGCGGCCGGCGGCCCGCTGCTGATGGCCGAGCTGGATGCGCTGGACAAGGCGCTGGCCAAGCCGGCGCGCCCGTTGCTGGCGATCGTGGCCGGCTCCAAGGTCTCGACCAAGCTGGAGCTGCTGTCCAGCCTGGTTGGCAAGGTGGACCAGCTGATCGTCGGTGGCGGCATCGCCAACACCTTCATCGCGGCCGAAGGCCATGGCGTGGGCAAGTCGCTGGTCGAGAACGACCTGCTCGACACCGCGCGCAAGATCGAGGCCGATGCCAAGGCCCGCGGCGCCGAAATCCCGCTGCCGACCGACGTGGTGGTGGCACCGGCATTTGCCGCTGACGCCCCGGCCACGATCAAGGCTGTGGATGCCGTGGGTGCCGACGACATGATCCTGGATATCGGCCCGCAGACGGCCGCACAGTACGCCGAACTGATCGCCAAGGCGGGCACTGTGGTCTGGAACGGCCCGGTCGGCGTGTTCGAGTTCGACGCCTTCGGCAAGGGTACTGAAGCGCTGGCCAAGGCCATCGCCAGCTCCAAGGCGTTCTCGATTGCCGGCGGTGGTGACACCCTGGCCGCCGTGGACAAGTACGGCATCGCCAAGGAAGTGAGCTACATCTCCACCGGCGGCGGCGCGTTCCTGGAGTTCCTGGAAGGCAAGACCCTGCCGGCGGTGGCCGCGCTGGAGGCCCGCGGCCAGTGAGCCGGGATGTGTTCTTCTTCGATCTGGACGGCACGCTGATTGATTCGGCCGTCGGGATCACCCGCTGCGTGGCCTACGCACTGGAGAAGATGCAGCAACCGGTGCCGCCGGAGGCCGCGCTGCGCAAGTGGATCGAGGTGCGCCCGCAGCTCGCGCCGCCCTCGCCGATGCCCGAAGACGCCGCCGCGCTGTTTCTGGGCGCACGCGGACGCCGCATTTCGCCGCGTGTGGTGCAGTTGCAGCTCGCACGCATCGCGCAGACGGCCGGGGTGCCCACGCATGTGCATCCTCACGTCTTGCGCCACAGTTTTGCCAGCCACGTGTTGCAGTCCGCGCAGGACCTGCGCGCCGTGCAAGAGATGCTGGGCCACGCCAACATCTCGACCACGCAAATCTACACGCGGCTGGACTTCCAGCATCTGGCCAAGGCCTACGACCAGGCGCATCCGCGCGCCGGGCGCAAGTCCTGACACCCGCGGCCACGCCGCGAGTTGCCCGTCATCGACCGCTAGCCGCCCGCGGCGACCATGCCGCCCAGCAGCATCACCCCCAGCAACAGCACGGCAGTCGCCCCCAACGCCTCGATGCCATAACGCAGCCATGCCGCGCCCGCGCTGGACATGCGGCTGCCCAGGCGCGTGGCGGCGCCCCCGGCCGCGACGGCCAGGCAGGCCAGCGCCGCCACCGTCAGGCCCGTGCCCAGGCCCATCGCCAGCGCCGACGCCACGCCCGCCAGGAAGAATCCCTGCGACAGCGCGAACACCAGCACGATCAGCGCGCCGCTGCATGGGCGCAGGCCC
>CALGIY010000123.1 GCA_937914965.1 uncultured Thermoanaerobacteraceae bacterium
CCAGCGGGACACAGCGAAGTGCGGACAAAAAATGGGGTCAGGCTTGCTTTATTGCCTTTTTGCGTGAAAAACCAAGCGTTTCCCGGGCTTTTCATCTCTGCAGATCCAAAATCCAGTTGATCCACCCTGCCACAGTGGATGCTCGCCTGCGGAAAGTACTTTCAGCCCTAATTTGATAAAGGTTGGACTTGGCCATAATATCGACTATTTCACTCATCGAAGGCATTCCACCCCGCTGCAGATAAAGACGCAGTGTCTCATTGAACACCCTATGTCTTAATACAGCTTCAACAAATCTCAATTGCCTTGCCTTGTACTTTGAATGAATAACTTTCCGGCCTTGCCCTGTCAACGAAAACAATATTTCACTGTTTTCTCTGCGTTTATCTATCAACCCCAAATA
The DNA here is from genome assembly GCA_937914965.1 of uncultured Thermoanaerobacteraceae bacterium. GTDB lineage: Bacteria > Bacillota > DSM-12270 > Thermacetogeniales > Thermacetogeniaceae > CALGIY01. The sequence continues at coordinate 404 of CALGIY010000123.1, forward strand.
TCGCCCTGCGTCCGTATAATAGTTTGTCTGTCTAGGATCAAAAGCAAAATTTAAAGTTATATTGTCCCTTGTCATTCCACCCTGTGCAAGCAATTCGCAGAGGTTAATCACCCGTCTGAAGCTGTCGGCCTGCGGGAAGGCTACTTCCGGTTCTTCGACAATCCTTGCCCTGTTTAATACATCGACAATATCGTCTAGCCTCATATCGACCGCTTCTACACTGTAATTCTTCTGTTTAACCAGAGCTAGGGAGTTATAACTGCCCGGGTCTTGGAACTCGTACTCGTAGAGACTGAAAATACCGTTGGAATAAACCATGAACACCGGTGTAATTCTCTTTGAAATCTTGCCGCTCCAAAGCCTATAAGGGTAATACAACTGGCGAATTAGAAAATCGTCTGAAATGTAGTTTTTGGCTTCAATCAGTGCCAGCTGTTTACTGCCCTCGTAGCCGCCATCTATCTCCAGTTGTGAATTTACTACATTGACCTCAACATTGGAGTTTGTTGATGTATTTTGTATATAAAAGGAGAAGGTGCCGGAACTCATTCTGCCGTTTACCGCAGGCATTAACTCCTCATCTTCCAAAAAGTCTGCCAGCATGTTGGATACATAGGCACAGTTGATGGCCATCGATTCGCTGGTTATATTCTCATAATCAATGCTCTCGATGTACTCCGGGAAGGATATTCGTGTAATTTCATCGTCCAACTGCTCGAAATCTCTGTAGGCTTCAAAATTGGAAATAATGTAGCAGCCTCTCGTAATAGGAAGGATGGCCAGGTTGTTATCGGCAAAGAGCCTGGGAAGGTTGATCCGGTGGTCAAATTTGGTCATCAACCTTGCCTCTCTGAATTCGTTAATCTGGGATGCGGTAATTTCGAAATACCCGCTGCGCTCTATATGCTCCAATATCTTGTACTTGCAAAATAACTGAGCCCAAGCCTTATCGTTTTTCGTTACTTCACTGCCGCTCAAAATTCATCACCAAAACTTCGTCAACTTCCCCCCGCTTATCGGCTCTAGAATTGATGGCCCTTTTCGCTTGGATCACTTCTATTTTGTAATCTTTGTAAAGATCCTTGATAAAATCTGTAGCCGAGTTTGATAAAAGGAATTTGACTCCCTTCTTATTCAGCTTGTCACATGTCTTTTTAAGTCTGACTTGCTCATCCCGGTCAAAGCCGCCCTTGTCGTAGCCTGTAAAACTTGCGGTTTCAGAAACCGGATCATATGGAGGGTCGAGGTAAACAAAAGCCCCTTTTCTCGACCTTTTTAGCACCTCCGCAAAATCCTGACAAGTAAACCTGATTTTGGACTTGTTGAAATAACTGCTTACAGCCATTAAAGTGGTTTCGTTTACAATATTTGGGTTCTTGTAATTCCCAAAGGGTGCGTTGTACTCTCCGGCCTTATTAACGCGAAATAACCCATTGTAGCAGGTCTTATTCAGAAAAATAATCCTTGATGCTTTTTCAACCGGGGTCATCTTATTGTACCTCTGCTTATCCCGGTCCAACTCTCGTACCTTGTAGAAATAATCTTCATCATTCTTGTGTTTATTCAGGTCCTCAATTAATTCCTCAACATTGTCCCTAATAACCTCGTAAATGTTCATTAATTCGTTGTTTATGTCGTTTACAACAGCCTTCTTTGGCTGCAGCTCAAATAAAACCGCACCACCGCCAAGAAAAGGTTCATAATACGTGGAAAAGGTTTCGGGCACATATTTTGTTATCTGGTCTAGTATCTGGCGCTTCCCACCGACCCATTTTACAACAGGCGCAACCAACTTATTTTTAGCCACTTTTTACCCCTCAATTTGCATTTTACCTAAAATAAAACAAAAAAGTCGAACAGTCATTGATAGTGAATCTTCAATGCTTCGATGGACTTCAAAACTTATGTTCTGGTTCTTTATTATCAATTCGGCAGAACCCGTTTAAAATCCTACCTGAAATGTAAAAACGGGGTGCCACCTTCGTCCCCGGACACCCACGATTCCATCAGTCAACTTATAGATGACTCTACAATCTTATTTATTATTAAGTATTCTTTGAAATCTATCGATATATCGTTGATCAAAATCTACTAAATGAAGATATTTATCTGATGAAACCTTTGAAACTCCCATTTTCATGATTTTCTCATCCATCATCTCAATTTCCTCATAAGTATCGAGATATTGAAAATCATTATGCAATTCTCCTAAGTCCATTAGATTAATTTCTTTACCATCACTAAACTTAACCTTATAGAAAAACTGCCCCTTGTCACTTATAAAAGGTATTCTCTTATTATAAACCCCTGTATTAACTGACACGATGTCAGTATAAGAATACTGAGTTCCCATAGGATTAATTGGCGAATATAGTTTAATATTGTCATTTGTTATTACCGTTAAATTTGTAATGAACATATACATTATTAGAAAGCCACATATAGAAATTGGGGCTTTGTATTTTTTTATGGAGCTGGCAATTTCCTCTTTAGCCATATCCTTATCTTTTGTTTTAATAAATTTAACAAGCCTTGTAGCTGCCGCAGCAGCAATAATAATAACAATAAAATACACAATTCTACCTAAAGGGGAATTATGTAATGCAAAGAAATATTCTTTTGGCACATAAATAAGTCTTTGTATTAGATCGAGTGAAAAAAAGAGCACAAATAATCCTACTATATAAGATGCTATCCACAGTACTGCCGTTGAAATCCAATTTACTAGTTTCAAAATTATCTCCTCTCCTGACAAAAACAATAGCACAGCGATTATTATACCCGCTGTCCCGAATATCTCAAAATAGGAATAAAAAAGCACCTCACAGGAGATGCCATTATCACTTCAAAGAAAAAACGCTGCAGGATCAAGGGCCGGTGGACACCGGGACGGTTCCGCTGTCCAGTAATATAAAAACTAGGTCAACGCAGTGGAAATACCATAACCCCTGCCTGGTTTTTCCCATCTCTTCCCAGGTGCCTGTCACCATCCATAATATCCCAGGTACCTGTCACCATCTAGTTCCCTGATAATTCAACACAGACGGACACGGGGTCGGTTCTGGTGTCCATTAAATTATTGCAAGTAGTCAGTAGGTGGGACTAAGCGATTAGCTGTTGGAAAGGCGGGATACTGGGGAAAACACGGAGAAAATAGATCAGGGGATCAGTTCTGGCGTCCACCAAATTAAATCTCTTCCAAACAGCAATAAGACAATAAAGCAAACCTGGTACCGTTAAACCATCCAGTTTATCCCAGGTGCCTGTCACCAGTCACTGGCGAATTCCTCAAAGCTTATATCGGTATAATTGACATTTGTCCCCAAAAACCTTTGGTAACGGTCTTTTTCGTCGGTTATTGATTCTTCTGTTTTACCGGAGTAGTTATTAACAACGGTGATGGCCAGCTGACCATCATAGTGAGTTTGGATACGCTTGATCAAATATTTGATGTGCATATCTGCTTCCGGGAAGGAATAACCGCAGAAAATCAGGTGCTGCACCTCTCTTAAGGCGAGTTCTGCTTGGTTCCAGACCATTCCCAGGTGAACATTGCTTATGTTTTTGAAATAAGTCGGGGGTACAATTAAAGTCGAATATTGGGAACCGCACCTGCTGCAAGATGAGGGCAGCGCTGCCATCTGAAAAGGTGCCAAATTTACAGTACTGCAGGCCGGACAGTACATCCAGTTGAGGGAGCCATGCAGTTTGTAGAGTTTTATCGAATTACCTGCCGCCATCCTTGGCTCCGGCCGCTCTGGTTCTGCAAATTCTATCCCATAGTCCACATCTATTCCCGGTATGAAGGACAGGGAATTATCGATCAGGGTATCATAATTAGTACTGATCACTACTACGTCACTAATTTCGCCGCTTTTCGCCAAATTCTTTGCAAGCTGTCTGTGGTAGCTGTTGGGTCGGTCCAGTTTGTCCTTGATCACATCGGTCATCAATCTGACCAGATAATGCCTCAGCAAGCGTATTTTACTGCTTTCCAGTTCCCTAAATGTCTCATCCCTGGCAGCAGCAAGGTCCAGTACACCAATTGCCTCTTCAAATGTAGGAAATACTGTTTCATCTAAATCACTTCCAGTGACATCAATACCAAACACCACCTGAAAATAGTCCCGCAGCTCTCGATCCACCTGCGGCAGTTCAGCTGACATCATCCCCCTCAGCTTCTTGAAATACATCCCAAATATCTCACTTTGCACAGGAACTCCATCTGCTTTTGACGCCCCTGCCCCTAAAAATAACGCTGTCTTCACCAGATCACATCACCCAACAATGTTATCTGCTATAAGCCCCAAGTTTATGCAGCACTGTTTTTTGCTATACTAGATTCAAAGGAGGTTTTTTACATGGATGTGTTTTCCACAGTCAAGGGAAGAAAGAGTATCAGAGCCTATAGTTCACGGGATATCGAGGATGAAAAACTGAAGCTTGTCCTGGAGGCGGGGAGGCTTGCCCCCTCAGCTAACAATCGGCAGGAGTGGAAATTTATCGTTGTAAAGAATCCAGAAACCCGGAAGCGCTTGGTAGAAGCGGCGGGAGGTCAAAGTTTCCTGGGAGAGGCTCCGGTAGTGCTGGTGGCCTGTGGTACCGAAGCATCAAAAGTGATGAGCTGTGGGCAGTATGCCTATACCATTGATGTCTCCATTGCTCTGTCTTTCATGATCCTAGAAGCTTGGGAGCAAGGGTTGGGTACCTGTTGGCTGGGGCATTTTAACGAAGAAAAAGTGAAGGAAATCTTAAACATACCACGAGAGGTCAGGGTGGTGGCCATGACTCCCCTGGGCTACCCAGCCGGGCATCGACGAGCGCTTTTGCGATCGTCCCTGCCTCCCCGGCCGGGGC
>CALGIY010000124.1 GCA_937914965.1 uncultured Thermoanaerobacteraceae bacterium
TCAGGGATACCCCGGCCTATCGGGTAGTGGCCTTTACGGCGACTCAAATACCTGATATTGAAGGAAGGGTTTATCCCGCAAAATTAGCCGGGAAGGACTACCCTGACGGCATCCCCATCTACGCAGAAGAGGACCTGCCTGAATTGATCAAAAAGCACCAGGTTGATCAGGTTGTCTTTGCCTACAGTGACGTAGCTCATGAAGACGTGATGCACAAGGCATCATTAGTTGCAGCCTGTGGAGCCGACTTCAGGCTGATGGGCCCAAAGACGACAATGCTCAAGTCCAAGTGCAAGGTGGTTGCGATAACATCGGTCAGAACAGGTGGAGGGAAAAGCCAGACCACCAGGTATGCTGCTGAAATACTTAAAGACGCTGGCAAAAGAGTCGCCATTATCAGGCACCCCATGCCCTACGGCAACCTGGAGGAGCAGGAGGCCATGAGGTTTGCCAGTTATGAGGATCTGGACAAGTTCAAGTGCACCATAGAGGAACGGGAAGAATTCGAGCCCCATATCGACAACGGGATGGTGGTCTACGCAGGAGTTGACTATGAGGTTATACTGCGCCAGGCAGAGCAGGAGGCCGATGTGATCCTCTGGGATGGGGGGAACAACGATCTTTCCTTTTATGCATCTGATGTCCATATAGTGGTGGTTGACCCGCACCGTGCCGGGCACGAGACCAGCTACTACCCTGGCGAAACTAATCTGCGCATGGCTGACATCGCCATTATCAACAAGGTTGACTCTGCAGACCCTGCCAATGTAGAGGCTGTCAAAGAGGCTGTGGTCAAGAACAACCCGAAAGCGGAAATCATCATGGCCAACTCGCCGATCACTGTAGAGCAATCTGAGTTGGTCAAGGGCAAAAAGGTCCTGGTGGTGGAAGATGGGCCAACACTTACCCACGGTCGTATGGCTTATGGCGCCGGAGTGATCGCCGCTGAAAAGTTGGGGGCCGGCGAATTGATTGACCCTCGTCCCTATGCGGTGGGAAGCATCAAGGGCACCTTCGCCAAGTACAATCACCTGTCCAGACTGCTTCCGGCGATGGGTTACGGCAAGACACAGATTGAGGAGTTGGAGCAAACCATCAACAATTCCCCAGCTGAAGTGGTGGTTATAGGAACCCCCATCGACCTGCGCCGGGTAATGTCTCTCCAGAAGCCCGCTGTGCGAGTGAGGTACGAACTGGAGGAAGTGGGGACTCCAAGATTGGCAGAGATGCTGAAAAAACTGCTCCTGTAAATGGTGACAGTCACCAGGGAATAATTGGAAACTATAAGGTGCCTGGCAGTGGAGTCAGGCACCTTTTTTTCAGCTAATAAACATCCTCGACTACCGAGTAACAAAACAACCCTGTCAATTAGCGCCTGTACTGCAAGCTAAAATAAGTGTCACGGGGACGGTCCTTTTGACATGTTTCAAATGAGTACTATTCACACAGCATGCTGTCCCCGTACCCAATTCCCATGTCCCTTGTCACCAACCCGGACCTCTTGACCCCCGGATAACCACTTAACCTTCGAAGGCAATTAATATCCTGAGAGTTGTAGAAACGTAAAAAGACTGACTCCTGATGGGAGCCAGCTTTTTTTCGCAATTGGATTTATCCTCATAAACCAAACGTTCATCCTTAATTTTGTGTTATTGGATACGATTTAGAAAAGGGCAGAGTGTTTATCACGCAATGCCTTCCCCGCGTCTGATGAGACGGGAGAAGCGTCCCCGCGTCTCAATCGGTCTCTAGGCTGAAGGGGTTGTACTTAACTCCCCAGTCGTAGGTGTCAACTGTCTCTTTCTTTTTTACCCACCCTACAGCCAGATAGGTGAGTGGGGTGGCTGCTATTTCGTAGAGAACTTTGAAGATGTACTGGGCTATCATCATGGAGAAAAGGACTGATGGGGGGACTGTCCCCGCAAAGGCGATGGTGATGAAGACCACCGTATCGATCCCCTCACCCACAATGGTTGATCCTATCGTACGGGAAAAGAGCCATTTTCCCCTGGTAAACAGCTTCATTTTCGACAAGATTACTGAATTGGAGAACTCCCCTAAAAAGTAGGCCACCAATGAGGCCGCAACCACCCTCGGAGTCATCCCCAGCACAGCTGCATAAGCATCCTGGAACTGCCAGAACTCAGGATGCGGCATAGCCACGACCAGCATAAAGAGCACTGCCATAAACAAGTTGCAGGCAAACCCGGTCCAGATGATCAACCGGGAACGCTTGAACCCGTAAACCTCGGTCAAAACATCTCCAAAGATGTAGGTTACCGGGAAGAGGATCACAGCGGCAGGCAGCACCATACCGAAAATCGAGATCAGCTTACCGGCGATCATATTGGAGATCAGCAGACATGAGACAAACAAGCATCCTAGTACGACATAAAGAGACGATACATTTCTGGTTTCTTTCTGCATCACAAAGCACCTCGGTAATTTAGTCTATAACTTTAAATATATTCAGCACATCCTGCTGAGTTCCCTTTATTGCAGTTTTGCGAAATTTTTATTGATCACTTTGAGCAGAAAGTAAAGCACAACCAGCACTGCTGCTAAATAATAAATCTTGACTGAAAAAAGAATATATGGACCTAATTTAAGCGATATAAGGACCAACAGTGCAACCACACCGCCACAAGCCGCTCCAAATAGCCATTTATACCATTTAGGCTTCTTTTTATTTTTTTCTTCTGTGAGCTTAAAGCTGTTCTTCCCAATGTAGTCAACGAGCAAAGTGGCAGCTATTACAATAATCGCTGTGTTGATGAGGAATACCAAGCTTACCTTGTAATCCAGAATAAGTCTGCCGTTTTTGATCATCTGAGGGAGATAATTAATAGCAAGATCGATTACCCATAATAGCCCAATAAGGAAAATAACAAACTCCAAGTTTCCAAACGTTTTTTTCCAGGTGAACTTTTTGGGCTGGGCAGACTCTATGATGGAATCGCAAAAGGCTTGATAATCATCCCCAATAACCTTTTCGATCTCTTCACCTCTCTGCTGGGCTTCGAGAAACATACCGATGATTTCCTGGATGATTCCTTCTGCTTCCAGTTCATCCAAAGCGCTGGTCCTCAGATAGCAAACTATATCTGTATAGATTTCATCGTTTTTGGGGGTGAGCTTTCTGCTCAGCTCATAATTCTTCTTGATCATCTTTTTTACATCACTCATCTATGGTCACCTCCATTATAATCCTTGAAAACAAGGTCAATCACATCACGCAGTTCCAGCCAGGTATGATAAAAGTTTTCCAGTTCTTCTTTCCCTTCCTCTGATAAGGAGTAGTATTTTCTTTTGGGGCCGTATGGGGATTCTCTAGCTTTGTAGTTCAGCAGTTTGTTTTTCTTGAGCCGGATGAGCAGTGGATAAACAGTCCCCTCACTGACACCCTGAAATCCGTATTTTGTTAGTTTTTCAACGATTTCATACCCGTAAGTTTCCCCATCACCGATTATTTTTAGGATACACCCTTCTAAGAGTCCTTTTAACATCTGAGGTGTCATTCATTATTTCAACTCCCTCTACTATGTTTTGCATAGTAGCTGATCTAAAAAAAATAGCACCCTTGTTTTTTACTTGACTATATTGTAATACAAAGTAGCTGTGGTTTCAAGCACCATCTTAACAACTAATTCCCCTTTATTTTCCACGTATGTGACAAAAGGCTCCACCGTTCGTGTGAACAGCACTGCGGGCCCAGGTAATGTCTTTCCAGAAATCAGCAGTCCTGGTGAGGTATGAACTCCAATGCTGACAGAGATGAATGGTATGCCCCCGGTGCCTTGCCAAAGGTGCCTGGCACCTGGGATGAGCTGGGAATTATAATGTGTCTGGCTCTAAGGCAGGCACATTTGCTAAGAAAACCGTTCACAATAGATTGCGCAGATCACAGGGATGGTTCTCGTGTTCTGTTCCAGCGAAGGTAAGCCACAATTTGAGCGGGCATTCAATAAAACGAACCTGACACCGAGCAGACCTTGGTAAACCACAAGAACGGGCCGGGGTCTCATTGACCTCCAGCCCGTTCTTGTGTAACCCGATCTATTCAAAGTTATCGCCTTATGTCCGCTCAACCCATCCTCGGGCCTGTCAAATCTCACCGGGGTCCTATCCCCTGACAGGAGCAGCTTCTACTGTAGATGATTCAGGCGCGATTTAGTAGATGCAGCGGTGTCCCCTTTAAATTCCCGCCTGTACTGACAGCTCTAGGAACAGTTCTCGTAATCTCTTTTTCCAACTACCAACGACAGCACCTAGGTACCTGGTCCCAGATTATTTCAGAACATTCAGTTCAGGGTGCCTGGCACCAGGAATAATATGGTATAAGGTACCTGGTACTAAGGCAGTCAACACGAGTCGAGCGGACATTCAATAAAGCAATAAAGCAAACCTGGTACCGTTTACTAGGTACCGTCTATGCGATTCGGTTCTTTTCGTCCACAAAGACCACTTTGGGTTTGTAGCCCCGCGCCTCGTGGTCATCCACTTGTATGTAAGAAAGGATGATCAGGACATCCCCGGGCTGCCCGAGGCGGGCTGCTGCACCGTTCAGGCAGATCTGGCCGGAGCCTGGTTCCCCTTCGATGGCATAGGTTTCAAAACGGGCACCGTTGTTGTTGTTGACCACCTGCACCTGTTCATAGGGCAGGATATCTGCTGCCTCTAAAAGGTCGCGGTCGATGGTGATGCTCCCCATGAAGTTCAGGTTGGCATCGGTCAAGACTGCCCGGTGAATCTTTGATTTCAGCATGGTACGGTACATTGTACTATACCTCCAGATTGATGTTATCGATAAGCCTGGTTTTCCCCACATAAACCGCAGCAGCCAGGATTACATGCCCCTTTAGTGTAGAGAGTTCATCCAGGGTATCGCCGTCGGCCACTTCCACATAGTCCACCTTAATACCAGGAGAAGTTTCCAAAATCCGCATGATCTCTCCCCGCACTTTGCCAGGGTCACGCTCACCCTTCTCAATCAGTTCCCGCCCAGCGGAAAGAGCTTTGGGAAGCGCCAGAGCACATTTTCTTTCTTCCGAAGAAAGATAGGTGTTGCGGGAGCTTAAAGCCAGGCCGTCTTCCTCCCGAATAATGGGGCAGGTGACGATTTTCATGGGAAGGTTCAGGTCACCCACCATTTTCCTCACGATTACAGCCTGCTGGGCATCTTTTTGCCCAAAGTAGGCGTGGTCTGGTTGGGTGATGAGGAAGAGTTTGAGAACCACAGTGGTTACACCCAGGAAGTGAATCGGACGCGACATCCCACACATCTTCTTGGGAGCCTCACCTTTTACCTCCACATAGGTGCTGTAGCCTTCCGGGTACATCTCCTCTCCCTGCGGTGCAAAGACAAAGTCGACGCCCACACTTTCAGCCAGTTTATTATCCCGGTCCAGGTCCCGGGGATAGGTGGCAAAATCCTCTTTGGGGCCAAACTGCAGGGGGTTAACAAAGTTGCTCATCACCACAATGTCATTTTCCTGCCGGGCAGTTTTGGCCAGGCTGAGGTGCCCTGCGTGGAGGTAGCCCATGGTAGGCACC
>CALGIY010000125.1 GCA_937914965.1 uncultured Thermoanaerobacteraceae bacterium
ATGTTTGACCTGGTGGTCAAAGACATACCGGCGGGACGGCTTGTGATAACGGTTATTGGTAAATAACAAAAGTTTATGAAAAAGTGAGGAGGTTCTCAATGTCTTTCAATTCAGCAGCAAAGAAAGATCTTATCGAAAAATACCAGACGCATGAACGCGACACAGGTTCTCCAGAAGTACAAATAGCACTGCTGACAAAACGGATTAATTACCTGACCGAACATCTTAAGGTGCATAAAAAGGACCATCATTCACGAAGGGGATTGTTAAAGATGGTAGGCCAAAGGCGAGGGCTTCTTAATTACCTGCGAGAAAATGATCCCTCGCGTTACCGTGTTATTGTAGAAAAACTTGGGTTGCGGCGTTAATAAAGTGTTTATCGGAGGGAGAGCGGTTAACCGCTCTTTCTGATTATTATTTTGTATCGGAGGTTCGTTATGCCAGAAACATTTGAAATGATGCTTGGTGGCAGGCCTTTAATATTAGAATTTGATAAAGTTGCTAAACAAGCTAATGGGTCTGTTTTGGTACACTACGGTGATACAGTAGTTTTAGTTACCGCAACTATTTCTAAAGAACCACGGGAGGGTATTGATTTTTTTCCGCTCCTGGTTGATTATGAAGAGCGGTTGTACGCTGTAGGGAAGATCCCAGGGGGGTTTATTAAAAGGGAGGGTAGACCTACAGAGAAAGCTATTCTTTCTGCAAGGTTAATTGATAGACCAATTAGGCCGCTTTTCCCATCTGGTTTCCGCAATGATGTCCAGGTCGTCGCAACTATCCTTTCTGTTGACCAGGACTGCCCACCTGATATAACAGCAATGATTGGGGCCTCGGCAGCCCTCTCCGTTTCTGATATTCCGTTTGCAGGCCCTATCGGGGGAGTTGTTGTTGGCCGGGTTGGAGAGGAGTATGTACTTAACCCTACAGTAGAGCAAGAAAAACAGAGTGATATGCATATCGTTGTAGCTGGAACCCAAAAAGCGGTTTTGATGGTTGAGGCAGGTACCCAGGAAAAAAGTGAGGAAATGATCCTCAAGGGAATCGAGTTTGGGCACCAAGCGATCCGGGAAATTGTGCAGCTTCAGGAAAAAATTGTCCAGGAGATCGGCAAAGAAAAGCTGGCCATTCCTGTATCTGAAGTAGATCCTATGGTAGAAAAAGATGTTCGTGCTTATTCCGGTGATAAGATTGCTATTGCAGTGAAAAACCCAGATAAACTGGCTAGGCAGGAAGCCTTGAGTGATTTAGAGAGAGAAACAGTGGAGCACTTCACTGATATTTACCCGGAACAGCAAAAGGCAGTCAAAGATATTTTCTCAAAGATGGTTAAAGAGATTGTGCGCAGAATGATTCTTGAGGAAGGTATTCGTCCTGACGGAAGAGATCTCACTGAAATTAGACAGATTACCTGTGAGGTAGGAGTTCTGCCGCGTACTCATGGGAGTGGGCTTTTTACAAGGGGCCAGACCCAGGTGATGACTGTGGCAACATTGGGAACTGTCAGAGAAGAGCAGATTCTGGATGATTTAGGGCTCGAAGAATCCAAACGCTACCTGCATCATTATAATTTCCCTTCCTACAGTGTTGGTGAAACTAAACCTATGCGAGGTCCGGGCCGTAGAGAGATTGGCCACGGGGCATTGGCGGAAAGGGCGTTAGTTCCTGTGCTGCCTGATGAGGACAAGTTTCCTTATACTGTCAGGCTTGTTTCTGAAGTACTAGAATCAAACGGTTCTAGTTCGATGGCCAGTGTCTGCGGCAGTACTATGGCTTTGATGGATGCCGGGGTTCCCATTTCCACTCCTGTTGCAGGAATTGCTATGGGACTGGTGACCGATGAAGATCGCTTTGCAATATTGAGCGATATCCAGGGGATGGAAGATGCCCTGGGTGATATGGACTTTAAAGTTGCTGGAACTGACAAGGGAATTACAGCATTACAGTTGGATATAAAAGTACAGGGTATTGACCCAGATGTCCTCAGAAAAGCTCTTGCCCAAGCAAGAGAGGGAAGGATGTTTATTCTCGGAAAGATGGCTGAGGCAATTGAGGAGCCGCGCGCAGAACTTTCACCCCATGCTCCAAGAATTATTACTATGACGATCCATCCGGACAAGATCCGCGATGTAATTGGTCCTCAAGGTAAAATTATCAGGAGAATTGTTGAGGAGACAGGAACCCAGATCGACATTGAGGATGACGGGCGTGTCTTTATCACAGCCATCAGTGAAGAAGCTGGGAAGAAAGCTGTCAGCATCATCGAAAGTCTAACCCAGGATGTTGTGGTTGGGAAAATCTATTTGGGCAAGGTCGTCCGGTTGATGGACTTCGGGGCCTTTGTTGAAATTATCCCGGGAGTCTTGGGAAGCTCAGGCAAGGAAGGTTTGGTACATATTTCTCAGCTAGATGAACAAAGGGTTAACCGCGTCCGGGATGTTGTTAAAGAAGGAGACGAGATTATCGTCAAGGTAACCGAAATAGATAGACAGGGACGTATTAACCTTTCCCGTAAAGAAGCTGTAAGAGCACTACACAAGAAAACGGAAAAATAAGGCATCCTTTTAAGCAAATATCTTCCTGCCTCCCTGAATACAGATTTATTCAGGGGGTGTGGAAGTGTTTGTTTTTTTCTGGAGAAAAAAGAAGGTTTTGATCTTTCTGGCAGGGGCCATTTTTATTGCGATTTGCATTTGTATGTCCGCTTTTAACTCTGAACAGGTTTTTCAACAGAAAAAACCAGTTTACCAGGGAGATCCGGCTAAAAAGCAGGTTGCTATAACTGTAAATGTGGATTGGGGGGGAGAATGCCTTCCAGGGATGCTGGATATTTATAGAGAAAATAAGGTAAAAGCAACTTTTTTTATTAGTGGTAGGTGGGCTGAAGAGCACCCACAGCTTGTTCAAAAGATCGCTCGCTCTGGCCACGAAATTGGTAACCATGGTTATTCCCACCCGCATGTTAATGATCTCAGCAGGGAAGAGAACCTTGAAGAAATAGAGAAAACCGCAAGTATCATACGGAAAATCACAGAACAGAAAACACGCTACTTCGCGCCGCCGTATGGCAAATTCAATGACACTGTTCTAGATGCCGTTTTCAGAACAAAACATCAGGTAATCCTTTGGACAGTCGATACTGTTGACTGGCAGAAACCACCGCCAGCAACAATTGTTTCTAGGGTTCTCACTGGCGTACATAACGGTTCCATTATTCTTATGCATCCTACAGAACAAACGATCCAGGCACTGCCTGAGATGATCAATGGCCTTCGGAAGCAGGGTTATCAAATCGTAACTTTGGAAAAACTAATATCTGACTAACCCCCGAAGGGAGATCTATGTCAGATGAGAGAAATTCTGCGCTGTTGTATACTGATATCATTTCTGATTTTCTTTTTCTCGACAAGCGATAAGGCCTGCGCAGCAGAAGGGGCGCTCCCGCTCACTGCAGATGCGGCTGTTTTGATTGACTACCAGACTGGTACTGTTCTTTACGGCAGCAATGCCACACGACCGCTTCCTCCTGCCAGTACAACCAAAATCCTGGCAAGTCTTTTAAGCTTGGAAATAGGTGATGGCAAAGATACTGTGATTATTGATAAGTACACGGCCAGTGTAGAGGGGACAAGCATTTACCTTAAATCTGGTCAAATACTCAGTCTTCGTGATTTAACAAAGGGTGCTCTCATCAATTCTGGGAATGATGCTGCGACCGCAATTGCCATTCACCTGGCTGGGAATGAACAGCAGTTTGCATCCTTGATGAATTATAAAGCCAAAACCGTTGGCTGCTGGCAGAGCCGCTATTATAATCCACATGGTCTTCCCCAGGTGGGACATGCTGTTAGTGCTTACGACATGGCCAGAATTACCCGATATGCCTTGAAAAATAAAAATTTCAGGTGTATTGTGAGCACCAGGAGCGATCGGATAAGGGATGCCAGCGGTAAAGTTATTAAATTATATAATACAAACAGACTCCTGGGCCACCGGGAGCGAGGCATTGAGGTGGTGGGAGTGAAAACGGGGACGACCAGTGAGGCAGGAGAATGTCTGGTTGCTGCTGCGAACGTTAAGGGTCAGCTATTAATTAGTGTAGTACTAGGGAGCAGTAACCGTTATGCAGATACTCTTCGGCTCTTCGAATTTGGAGCAAAGGAATGCCATTCTGTTCAAATCCGGCGCAAAACACCTTGTTTCCAAGTACCGGTATGGCGGGGGTCTCAATCTGAGGTAGCAGTTGGCCCAGAAGAAGACATTTCAGTGGTGGTACCCACCAATCAACTTCCTCTCCTGGAAAAAAGGGTTTATCTCAAACCTTACCTGAGGGCCCCTTGTGCTAAGGGAAGCAGGGTGGGAAGGATGGAGATAGTGCTGGGGAATAACCTTCTTTACTCTACAGAACTCATTACACTTCAGGATATTTCTAAACGATGCTTTTCTATAAAAAAAGGGTTTCGGTGAGGAGATAGCATATTTCATATTTAAATAAGAAAAATCAAACTCTTGGGGGTCCAGTTAATGTATCACAAAAATGTTTTAGATAACGGAGCAACCATTGTTACTGAGGAAATACCTGGAGTACATTCTGTAGCAATTGGTTTTTGGGTTAAGACCGGCTCTAGGTTCGAAGAACCCGAGGAAGCCGGTATTTCACATTTGATCGAACACTTGCTATTTAAAGGAACAAGCAAAAGAGATGCCAAACAGATCGCCGAATCGATCGAAGCTGTTGGTGGCCAGATTAATGCTTTCACAAGCAAGGAATATACCTGCTATTATGTACGGGTTCTTGCCGAGTACCTACCACTGGCAGTTGATGTGCTTGCTGATATGCTGTGCAACTCCCTGTTTCGTGAGGATGACATTGCCCGTGAGAAACATGTGGTAGCAGAAGAGATTGGTATGTATGAAGATACCCCGGATGATATTATTCACGATTACTTTTCTAGAACTATCTGGAAAAACCACCCCTTGGGGCGGCCGATCATTGGAACAAATGATTCATTGTCCAGAATTACCAGGGACCACATTCTATCGTATTACAAGCGCCATTACTGTCCTTCTAATTTAGTAGTGGCGTTGGCCGGTAGATTCCAGCAAAATGAAGCAGTTGATCTGCTGGAGACAGCTCTTGGAGCCCTTCCCTCAGGAAGTATTAATAACAATATTACTCCCCCGCAGACCACGGCTGCACTGCAGACTTTTTACCGCGATTTGGAACAGGTACAGATCTGTATGGGTGTACCGGGCGTATCTTTGTATGATGAAAAAATATATGTTTTGCAGATACTGAACATTATATTAGGAGGAGCAGCGAGTTCCCGACTTTTTCAGCGAATTCGGGAAGAACGTGCTTTGGTTTACGCTATTTACAGCTACTCCCTTGCTTTTCTAGATAGCGGTTTGTTTACGGTTTACGCAGGAACAAATCCTGCTAATTGCCAAGATGTATTAGATTTAACCTGGGAAGAGATCCAGAAGATCAAAGAATCTGGCTTAACTGTTCAGGAACTGAGCAGGGCGAAGACTCAGGTTAAAGGAAGTCTTTTGTTGGCTCAAGAAAGTGTTCTCCATCATATGCACCGTCTGGGGAAATCCGAACTTGTTTATCATAGGTTGATTGCCATCGAAGAAATACTGAAAAAGATAGCGGCACTGACCGGGGATGATGTTCAGGCTTTTGCACGGGATCTCTTTGATCCAGAGCATTTGACAATAACCGTACTGGGGCCCCTGAATGAAAATCAGATCACTTACCCGCAATCTATCTCTAAACATAATTCTAACTCCTGATACATAAATTCAGATGAAAGACTAATAAAAAGGAGGGAGGGGGTTGAGGCTCAGCGAGTTGGTAGGGAAGGAGATCATCAATATTTTTGATGGGGTGCGTCTTGGTACCATAGGGGATTCCGATCTGGTGATCGATTCAGAGAATGGGGAAGTGGCATCGATTGTACTTCCGCAGCGCTCGAGTTTCATAAATTTGTGGTTAGACAAACAGGAAATAGTAATACCCTGGTCGTCTGTAAAAAAAATCGGTAGTGAAGTGATTATCGTGGACTTAGATGAAACTTACTCACTCAATAAAAGGTATCGTTAAAAATTGAACTTACTCAACCCGGTTCGCCGGGTTTTTTTTCTTTTGTACCGGAAACGGGAAATGTTTTGGAAAACCTTGATTGACAGAAAGCGACATTTATACGAGAATAAAGGCAAGATCGTTCTAGAAATGGGGCAGATTTAAGTTGAGTAATGAAATTCGTGTAGTTATTGCTGGAGTCGCGGGAAAAATGGGAAAGGAAACAGCAAAAGCAGTTCTTGCAGAGGCACCTGAATTGCGGATTGATTACTTACGATCACAAACCGAGTCAGAATATCGCTGGCAAAATGGAAG
>CALGIY010000126.1 GCA_937914965.1 uncultured Thermoanaerobacteraceae bacterium
TAGATACCGGAAGAGCAGCACCCACCTGATCAAAGATATCTACAAAAACGGGAACAACATACAGCAGCATAACACCTGCTGCTAACAAGGCGACAACAGCAACCAGCACCGGATAAGCCAGTGCTGACTTGATCTTTTCCTTGACCTGGAGTTCTTTTTCCAAATTACCGGCTAACCTCAAGAGAGTTATCTCTAGAGAACCACTGACTTCAGCGGCAGCCAGCATATTAATGAAAATCACAGGGAGATATTTTCGGTTGGCATCAAAAGCCTCAGATAAACTTTTTCCTTTTTCAAGGGAAACAACCGCTTCACTGACGATCCTCTTCAGCGGCCCACCGGGCGTCTGGTCACCCAGCACCCGTAGGCACTGCATCAAGGGGATCCCAGCATCGATCATAATGGCGAACTGGCGGCAGAAAATGGCCAGTTCCCGAACTCCGACCTTTCCCTCCAGCAGATGAATCTTCTTTCTAAACCTCCGGGGTCGAGATATATTTACTACAAATAGGTCCCTGGAACGCAGGATTGAAACCGCCCCTTGCCTGGTTTCCGCCTCAACATTACCGGTTACCAGTTCACCCGCCAGATTCCTGGCCCTGTAATCAAAAGTCGACATTAATAACACCCCCTTATCCATGAACCAAAGCTAACGGGATGGTGAAAGGCTTTCCCTCTTCTCCAGTAAGGCGCATGATCTCCTGGATAGAGGTGATTCCCTTCAGCGCTTTCCAGATGCCGTCATCTTTCAGGGGAATCATATTTTCCTGCAGGGCAACACTCCGCAACTCAGAAGCAGGTGCTCGCTGCAGAATAAGCTTATGCATTACTGGAGTAACCCTAAGAATTTCATGAAGGGCAACACGACCGCGGTAACCTGTATAGCTGCACTGACTGCATCCTTTACCACTACGCACCTTTCTCTGGTGGTCAATCACACCGGAAAAAACTAGTTCCGGTTCACTCAACTGGCGATTCTCCTGGCAGTGCGAGCATACCCGGCGCACCAGACGCTGGGCAACCACACCCAGCACTGTCGAAGCCACCATAAAGGGCTCAACACCCATATCAACAAGCCTGGTCAGGGCACCTGGGGCATCATTGGTATGCATTGTCGACAACCCCAGGTGCCCCGTAGTAGCCGCTCGCACAGCAATTTCCGCGGTCTCCAGATCTCGGATCTCACCGATCATGATCACATCTGGGTCCTGCCTTAAAATTGACCTTAAATAGGTGGCAAAGTTGGCTCCCGCCTTGGTATTGATCTGTGTCTGATTGACCCCTTCGAGAACATATTCCACCGGATCCTCAACTGTGACGATATTTCTTTCCACACTGCAGATGCTCTTTAGTGCTGTATAAAGGGTGGTTGATTTGCCGCTTCCTGTTGGTCCTGTGACCAGTACTAGCCCATAAGGTTTTTTTAAAAACTCTCGCATTGTATGTAGGTTTTCCGGAGAAAAATTGAGATTTTCGAGAGTGTAATTTTTGATACAGTCCTTGTCAAAGATCCGGATCACAACTTTTTCCCCAAAAATAGTGGGCACAATGGAAACCCTGAGATCCAGGTCATGACCGGGAAGAGCCAGCGGAATACGGCCATCCTGAGGTAGTCTGCGCTCAGTAATATCCAGATTGGCCATTACTTTGAGACGCGAGACTAAAGGATAGATCATTTTAAACGGCAGATGGAATCTCTGGTACAGTACACCATCTACCCGGAAGCGCACTAACACCTGTTCCTTAAAGGGCTCAATATGGATATCACTGGCTTCTTCATCAACAGCCATAAGAATAAGAGCGTTGACCAGACGAACCACCGGTGAATCTGCCCCTGTTTCTTCACTGTTTTGCACAACCTGATCAGACCCTGCATTTTTGCTCATCTCTAAAAGAACGCTCTTCACTTCTGGCAAACCAAAATACCTGGTGATCAGAGCATCAATATCTTTTCCAGCAGTCTCAACAGGTACAATGTCACAACCGGTCAGCATCCGAACATCATCAAGTGCTGCCACATCCAAAGTATTTGGTGTAGCGACAAAAATCCGGTTTTCCTCTTTTTTCAAAGGCACCATCCTGTACCTATGGACAATTTGATCCGGCAGTAGCTTCATGGTTTCCGGATCAAACTCCTGCTGTCTATATAATTCATCAACCTCTAACAAACGGTTTAAAACCTTCATAATGTCATCCTCACAGACCAAATTGCTTTTATTGTAAAAAAAAGATGGTGATTGGTTATATTCACCATAATTAGAAAAATTCCTTCAAATTTTTGTTCCATCTGCATAAGTAAAAAACGCTGGAGTCACCAGCGTTTGACTTGTCCTACCTCTTTTTTCTGCAATAAAACATATTATCCAAAATTAATTCTTTTCCTATGAAAAAAAACCATAAAATCTCCCAGTACGCGAGTTCCTTACAAATGAGCGTTCCGCATCACTTTTACAGGTTTTTTTCCAGGGCCGCCCGAATCTCCCCGCTTTCCACATCATCAAATAAATCCGCCTTTCCCAGACCCAAAGGGAGCACAAACCGCGGCTTGCCATTATACGCCTTTTTATCCCGCTGCAGGATGGGAATGATTTTATCTGCTGTAAAAGGTACAGAAGTGGGCAGGCCCACCTCTTTCAGGATGTTCACTATTCGTTCTTTTTCCGCCTCTCCCAGCAAACCCCTTCCAACAGCTATCTCTGCCGCGGCCACCATACCGATGGCAACCGCCTCTCCATGCCGGTAAACCTGGTAAAGAGTCAAAGCCTCCAGGGCATGTCCGATGGTGTGGCCGAAATTAAGAATTATCCGCAGGCCCTCTTCTCGCTCGTCCTTTTCTACAATAACAGCCTTTTTGGTACAAGATTTTTGGATCACAACAGCCAGAGTTTCTTGGTCAAGGGCAAGTATCTTTTCAATGTGTTCTTCTAAAAAGCCAAAGAAGCCGGCATCCTCGATCACTCCGTACTTGATCACCTCTGCCAGACCTGCTCGTACCTCTCGCGGGTCAAGGGTTCCCAAAACCTCGACATCGATCAAGACAAACTGAGGTTGGTAAAAGGATCCGATTATATTCTTGCCCAGTGGGTGATTGACGGCGACCTTCCCTCCCACTGAACTGTCCACCTGCGCCAGGAGTGTTGTCGGCACCTGGATAAGGGGGATACCCCGCATATAAGTAGCAGCGATAAAACCTGCTAATATATTGGGTACTACAGTAATTCCCGAATCCGGAGCGAACAG
>CALGIY010000127.1 GCA_937914965.1 uncultured Thermoanaerobacteraceae bacterium
TCAGGGCTCTGTTTGCGCCCCCGGTCCGGCTTGTACGGGGAGGGAGCGATCCCCCAAATTTGTGCACCGACTGTGGGGTAAGGCCCAGGTGACCCATTACTGGAATCCCGGTCTCAACCATGGCACGAACGGCATCTGCGCGCTCCCGGCCACCTTCCAGTTTGACTGCGTGCGCTCCTGCCTCTTTGAGGTAGCGCCCAGCATTCCAGACGGCATCAGCAACTGTGGTCTGGTAGGTGAGAAAAGGCATATCTCCTACTACCATCGCCCGCTTGGTTCCCCGGGCCACTGCCGCGGTGTGGTGGAGGCTCTCCTCCATGGTTACTGGAAGTGTGTTCTCATACCCGAGCACCACATTGCCCAGAGAGTCACCCACCAGCATAATATCGATCCCCGCTTCATCTAGAAGACGGGCTGTAGGGTAGTCGTAAGCTGTAAGCAGGGTAATCTTGTCACCCTTTTCGGTCATTTCTTGCAGTGCTGCTGTTGTTACCTGAGACATCACAAAACCCCCTAGTTTAAATGTTTTTCCCCAACCGCCATGTTTTATATCGCTGGTACCGGAAGGCATATGCGGTTGGGGGAACCTGGTACCGTATTTAGTATTTAGTGCATGCCGTTCCAGCGGTCTGACAGCAAAGAGCGCAGTGCCCCCGCCTGTTCTTCATTTATTGTTCCCTTGGCCAGGGCAACATCAACCGTCACCAGGCCCAAGGTTTTATAGACATCCAACAACTGTGGCAGGTCCCTCATGGCAGTCAGATGCTTTTCTACAGTGCCGCGGTCCCCCCGGGAGATAGGCCCGGTTAGAGCCTTGGGTACACCTAAGTTCTTGATGTTTTCAAAGGTCCCTGCAACCAGTGGTAGAAAGGCAGGAAGCCTTACTTCCTCTGGAACTCCCGCCTCTTTTAGCATGCCCAGGGCGGTATCCAGCAAACTCACCAGATAGTTGCAGGCTACACAGGCTGCAGCATGATAGAGCACCTTGGACTCTGAATCGAGCGGAAAGTGCTTACCCCCCAGTTTCTCCACCATCTCACGCGCAAACCCAAACCCTCGCGCATCCCCTTCAATACTGAAGTAAGTTCCCGGGATAAGGGCAAGGGCCTGGTCTATGCTGGCAAATGACTGGATGGGATGGACTGACAGGGTAATCGCTCCTTTTTGGGCTGCAGGTGCCAGCAGCTGTGAAGAGTGTGCACCACTCATGTGCATTACCACCTGCCCGGAATGGAAAGCCCCTTCCTCGGCGATCTCCTCTGCTAACGAAGCAATGGCATCATCAGAAGTAGTGATCAAGAGCGCCTCTGATCTTTTAGCTACCTCTGCTTTCGAGAGGGCCGGGCAGCTCAGCCGCTCTGCCAGTGTTTGCGCAGACTCATCTGTCCTGCTGGCCACTCCGGCAATATCATAGCCTGCTCTCTGGAGCAGAATAGCCAGGGCAGAGCCTACTTTACCAGCACCAATAAAACCGATCTTCAAGATTTTTCACCTCCCAAAGTCGACAAGATGGACACCGGGACTGGACACGGGGACGGTTCTGCTGTCCAGCCAATGACTAACGATGATTCCCCTGAAATGCGGTGGGGGCCGCCCTAAGGGGATGGCCGCTGGTTGGCTTTTCCCCAAATAATAACAGTGGTACCGTCCCCAGTGCATCAAGACTGCACCAACTGCGCTAAATAAGACAACAAAGCAAGCCTGACCCCCAAATACCCGAAATTCCCCTAAAAATAAAAAGCCTTCTAGACATTTGTCCAGAAGGCAGTAAAATACCCATCTACACCTTCCGTCTCAGTCCTTTTCAGGTACAAGCGGTTGGTACTCAAATATTACTTCATGCGGTGTCTTTCCCGGTATGGTACGAGTCCCATCCGTCAAACCGCGCACTCATTATAACATGAGGCTAACCTTGGAACAACCTGATTTTTTCCGTTTCTCCTTTTCCCGAAAGTGCCTCCAGGTGCTCCCGTGTTGTCCTCCCATCTGGGTGGACAAGGTCAGGGGCAATTTCCTGAAGAGGAATCAGGACAAAACTGCGCTCATACATCCTGGGATGGGGAATGATCAGGTCTGGAGTATCTAATACCAGGTTCTCGTAGAGCAGGATGTCCACATCGATTACCCGGGGCCCCCACCGGATCAAACGCTTCCTTCCCAGTTTGTTTTCGATCTCATGTATAAATGAGAGCAGTTCCTCTGGGTCAAGTGTTGTCTCTACTTTCACCACCTGGTTGAGAAACCAACCCTGATCGGTATATCCCACAGGCTCTGTTTCATAGAGGGAAGAAACCCGAATAATCCTGACCTCAGAGCAGGTGAGTTCCTGCCGGGCTGCATCTAGGTAAGACTCCCGCTCCCCCATATTGGAGCCTAAGCCTAAAAAGGCATGTTTGACCTTTCCTTTACCCGGCATTTTTAAACCTCCTGATTTCCACGGCCACATCGGTAAAGATGCCTTTGAGGGGTGCATGGGGCTTTCTAACCCGCACCAAAACCTGTTTCAAAGGAAATTCCGCCAGAACTACAGCGGCAATGCGCTCCGCCAAGGCTTCAATCAGTTGAAAAGGCTCACCGGTCACAATCCCCTGAACCAGTTCATAAACATGGCTGTAATCCACGGTCTTGGTGAGGTCATCTTTTTCCCCCGCTTCCCGGAGGTCGCAGTACATCTCCAGGTCCACGATAAAGGGCTGCCCTAATTCCTGCTCTGCAGGCATGACCCCGTGGTACCCGTAAAACTGCATTCCATTTAGAATAATGCGATCAGCTGCTTCATCCATTTTATCTACAACCTCCAAAACGGTGAACAGGGGGACAGTTCCCAGTCCACGCGCCCCGGTCCCAGAGCGGCTCAAGTGACAAAAGGACCGTCCCCCTGACAACTTGACAACCGCTTGAGAGAGACGCAAGAACCGTCCCCGCGTCTACTAACTACCAACTATGGCATCAGTCATGCGGACGGCGCGTACCGATTCTTTCACATCATGGACACGAACAATATCTGCTGCACCCTGGGCGATTCCCCAAACAATTGTGGCAATACTCCCCTCGAGGCGCTGATTTGGCGGGAGATCCAAGGTTTTCCCTACCACTGATTTCCGGGAGGTCCCCAGCAGCACCGGTTTCCCCAGGGAGCGCAGTTCCCGTAGGCAGCGCAGGGCCACCAGATTCTGCTCTCTATCTTTACCAAATCCGATCCCCGGGTCGGTGATTATATTTTCCGGTTTAACACCAGCATCTTCGGCGATCTGGATGCTTCTCCTGAGAAAAGCCAGAATTTCCCCCATCATGTCCTGGTACTCGGTACCATCCTGGTTGTGCATGAGGATTACAGGCACATCGTACTCCGCTGCCACACCAGCGATCTCCCGATCCCGCTGGAATCCCCAGATGTCATTGATGATGTGCGCCCCGGCATCCAGCGCGGCCCGTGCGGTCTGTGCTTTATAAGTATCTACAGAAATTGGTACTTTGATCTCCTGCAGCAGCCGCTTCAGCACCGGCATGATCCGCTGGATCTCATCTGCTGCGGAAAGCGGTTCTTCGTCCCATGTGCAAGGTCTAGTAGACTCCCCGCCGATATCAATTATGTCGGCCCCATCCTCCACCATCTGGTGGGCGTGCTCCACCGCGGCTCCTAGATCAAAAAACTTACCCCCATCGGAGAAGGAGTCAGGTGTAACATTGAGTATTCCCATCACCAAGGTGCGCTCCCCCAGTGTTAGGGAAAGATCCCGGCAAGGCAGAGTCCTTACTTCTTTATGTTCGTAATTAGCTAAAACCTCTTTTATTTCATCTGCCAGATGGCGCAGTCCAAAGGGCTGCATCTTGAGCTTTTTGCAGAGTTCATCGTACTGCCGCAGGGTACCCATTAATAAAACATCGGTTTCTTCTACAGCGAAAATACCGGCATCCCTACTGAGAGCCGCTTCGCCCCCCTTGGACAACATCTCCTGTTTGAGAATAATGGCAGCTTTAGTGCTCAGTTTCTTGACCCTGATCACCCGATGCATCGCCTTGGGTGTCATCCACCTGACCCCAGTCTGGTCACAGCCCACATCCGCCAGGGCGTTTTGGGCATCTTCCCTGCCTTTTACCATTACAACCCTTAAATTATGATCCTTTTGTTTCTGCACTTCAACCATCCTTTTTCTCAATCTCCAAGTTTATTTGATTAACCGCCTCTATCAACCTGTAGACTAGTCATCAGCGGGCAATTGAAAGCCCATGCAGCTAGTACCCCGTGATGCAAGAACACTGGCTCAGGCTGCGAAACCTAGCTGAGCGTATCATCACGCCCGCTCCAAACAACCACCAAAGACTTTTTCAATGTTTCGCTGGACAGCAGAACCGTCCCCCTGTCCACCCCGTGATCTATTTAGTAGATGAGGACGAGGTTTCCGGTTTCCATGGTGGAGAATTTGTAGCACATCTCTTTGGCGCCGCACTCGTGACAGGCCCGGGAAAGGTTGTCTGCCCGGTGCAGCAGCTCTCCGAGGATAGACATCTGGTCCCTTTGGGCGCGGTGCTCGAGGATGGCTCGGGTAATGACCCGGATCTCTTGCACAGAAAAGCTCGCCCGTTTTAAGATTTGCTCGGCCAACTCTGCCCCGATCACCGAGTGGTCCTCCCCGGTTTGATACTGGCGCCACCTTCCAATATCATGCAGGATACCAGCAGCGTAAACCGTCTCTTTGGCAGCCTGCGGTCCACTCAAGTTGTTGGTTTCAATAAAATTGGAGAAGCTGCCGGACTCCAGCATCAGGATGTAGGTGATCCTGCACACATCAACAAAGTGCTGCAGGTCATGCTTGCAGAACTCGCGGTCTCTTTCCTCTCTTTTGTTTTTGGAAAGGCACTCTTGAAATAAAGGATCCCTTACAATAGCATCGATGCGTTCCATGTTCCTCTCCTTTTTTATTATTTGTAGCACCCCCCTTGAAGGGATCTGGTGCCCAAGTTTAGTTTATCAAATCTTTAAGAAAAAAGACAGAAAAAGCCCCGATTGCTCGAGGCCTTTTCTTATATCACACTGTATTTTGATCTCTAGAACAATCCTGTTACCCTGCCTGTGTCGGTATCCACATCGATCCGTCTGTAGGCCGGGTTGGAACTGGTACCAGGCATCAAGCTGATAGCACCGGCCATGGGGCAGAGGAACTTGGCACCGCCATAAACCAAAACGTCACGAATCGGCAGTCTCCAGCCCTTGGGCACACCCTTAAGCGTAGGATCGTGGGTCAGACTCAAGTGGGTCTTCACCATCATGGTAGAGAAATCGGCATACTTGGGATCAGCCTCAAACTTCTTGGCCTTCTCCTCAGCCAGCGGAGCCCAATCGACACCAGCTGCTCCATAGACCTCTTTAGCAATGGTTTCCACACGCTGCCGCAGTGGCATCTCTAGTGGATAGAGGTACTTGAAGTCCACTTCATCATTGCAGGCGTCCATAACAGCATCAGCCAGTTCTAGAGCACCGTCGCCGCCGCTCCCCCAGTGATCAGAGATAGCTGCACGGGCACCAGCCTGCTCAGCGATCTTCTTGACAAGAGCCAGTTCAGCGTCAGTGTCACTGAAGAACCTGTTGACACAAACAACCGGCTTGATCCCAGACTTCTGGACCACTTTGATCAGGTGCACCAGGTTCTCGCAGCCCTTCTCTACCAGTGCGAGGTTTTCCTTGGTGTACTCTTCCGGAATCGGACGACCAGGTGCAACGGTCGGCCCGCCACCGTGCATCTTCAGGGCACGGACAGTTGCCACGAGGACGGAAACGTTCGGCTTCAGACCACTCAAGCGGCACTTCACATTCCAGAACTTCTCGAATCCGATATCAGCAGCAAATCCACTCTCTGTGACATGGTAATCAAAGAGTTTCAACCCTAAGCGGTCAGCGATAATGGAGGACTGACCGATAGCAATGTTGGCAAATGGCCCGGCATGGACGAAGCAGGGCTGGTGCTCAACAGTGCAGCAGAGTGTCGGGTTGATGGTATTGCGCATCCAGGCACACATT
Source organism: uncultured Thermoanaerobacteraceae bacterium (assembly GCA_937914965.1). GTDB lineage: Bacteria > Bacillota > DSM-12270 > Thermacetogeniales > Thermacetogeniaceae > CALGIY01. Next base: position 6,020 of record CALGIY010000127.1, read on the forward strand.
GCGCCGTCCACTTCGAGGTCAGCTGTGGTGACTGGATTACCCTTCTTGTCATAGGCTACAATAATCTTGCTCAAGCGCTCTCTCAGGTCTGGCAGGTCTTTTGCCACAGCCAGGATCGCCATCAATTCGGAACTAACGGCAATACCGGTCTTGGACTGCATCATGAAACCGTCTTTCTTGCCGCCGAGTCCGATGATAATGTTGCGCAGACCTTGGGCTGCAAAGTCCATGATCCAACCCATTTCAACATTCTTCGGGTCGATGTCTAATCTCTTCAGGTTTCTCTGAGCCAGCTGCGCATCGTCGTAGTTGGCCTCGTGCTGCATCCTGGCGTTCAAGGCTACCATCGCCAGGTTGTGAGAATTCATGATGTCGTTAATGTCACCGGTCAGACCGAGCGAAAACTCGGTCATGGGGATCAAAAGAGCGTTCCCGCCGCCGGCAGCAGACCCCTTGATATTCATGGTCGGCCCACCAGAAGGCTGACGAATGGCGCCACCGACATTCTGCCCACGCTTGCCAAGGCCTTCCATGAGTCCCATGGTGGCAGTAGTTTTCCCTTCACCGAGAGGTGTCGGGGTGATAGCGGTTACTTCAATATACTTGCCATCAGCTTTATCCTTGGCGCGGTCCATCACTTTAAGGAAATCCACCTTCGGTGTTCTACCGAAAGGAATAAGTTCTTCTTTCTCAAGCCCCAGTAACTCCATGTACTCTTCTGGAGTTGGCATATTCTTCTCAGCTTCATCAGCGATCTGCCAGTCTTTCAATTGAGTAGCATCAAATGGCATACACGTACATCTCCCTTCCAAATTTTCCTCGTAAAAAATTTTTGGCCCTTACCTCTTAATACAAATACCCCTTATCCCCCTCTTACCCGGGCAACACCTCCTTTAGGTGTTTTACTTCAATATAGATATAGATTTTTTCAGCTTGTCCGCATCCAGGTTGAAATCACCTGGTATGTGGTATAAGCTGATGATCATAGATCCCCCACTCAATAAATACATTCGCCACGAAAACGTTTTTTCCTACTTATAGGATGATTAATTTAATATGGAACATTAGGAATCCCCATGTTAATAATGGTTTCTTTGGTTCATGCATTAACTTAACAGCTTATTCGTAAATCCAACTGTCTAAACTGAGTTCGTAATCAATGAGTTCCTCGTCTTTAAAGAAGAGGGAAATCTCCCTGACAGCGCTTTCCGGGGAGTCAGAACCGTGGACCACATTTCTGCCGATATCAATCCCATAGGATTCCCGGATCGTGCCGGGTGCTGCCTTTTTGGGGTCGGTCGCTCCCATCATCCCCCTGACCAAACTGATGCAGTCCTTACCTTCCAGTACCATGGCCACCACCGGGGATGATGTAATAAACTTCACCAGTCCCTCAAAAAAAGGCTTACCCTGGTGTTCCCCGTAGTGCTTGGAGGCCAACTCCGGCGTGATCTGAAGCATCTTCAGCCCCACGAATTTAAGGCCCTTCTGTTCAAACCTCTTGATAATATCTCCTACAAGCCCCCGCTGGACACCATCGGGCTTGACCATTACAAAGGTGCGTTCCACTGAATTTATCCCCTTTCAGAAGTAATAGTGCATTATGCTAAATGTTTCACAAATAAAAGCAGGGAGCTTTTATGCTCCCTGCATCAGTGTCTTAAATTCATCAGCTTCTATCGTTTCTTTCTCCATCAAGGTGGTCGCTACCAGATGAAGCTTCTGCACATTTGCCTCCAAAGTCTGTTTGGCCGTCTGGTAACAGTGCTCGATGATCCTCCGCGCCTCCTTATCGATGGAAAAGGCAATCTCTTCGCTGTAGTTTCGTTCATGCGAGATATCTCGCCCCAGGAAGACCTGTTCCTGCGGCTTTCCAAATGTGAGGGGTCCTAGTTCTTCGGACATCCCGTATTGGGTGATCATCTGGCGCACCAGAGATGTTGCCCGCTCCAGATCATTTTGTGCCCCGGTGCTGATGTCCTTCAGGACCAGTTCCTCCGAGACGCGCCCTCCCAAGAGTGTTGTAATCTCATCTATGAGGTGCGACTTAGTCAGATAATGACGATCCTCAGTGGGAAGCATCAGAGTATACCCTCCAGCCCGGCCCCTGGGGATAATCGAGATCTTGTGTACCGGGTCGGTGGTAGGAAGCAGGCTGCCCACGACTGCGTGCCCCGCCTCGTGATAGGATACCAACTTCTTCTCAACATCGCTCATTACCCGAGATTTTTTCTCAGGTCCCGCTATCACCCGTTCCACGGCATCCTCCAGATCCCTCATGCTGGTCTTCTGCCCTCCCCGCCTGGCAGCAAGAAGTGCTCCTTCATTGACCATATTAGCCAGATCCGCACCGGTAAAGCCAGGGGTACGGCGTGCCAACACTCCAGGGTCCACATCATCGGCCAACTTCTTACCGCGCATGTGCACCTTGATAATCTCTTCGCGGCCCTTCAGATCCGGCCTGTCCACCACCACCTGGCGATCAAAGCGCCCCGGCCGCAGCAGAGCTGGGTCCAAGATATCCGGTCGGTTGGTGGCTGCCACCATAATAATCCCCTCATTGGCATCAAAACCGTCCATCTCCACGAGCATTTGGTTCAGTGTCTGTTCCCGCTCGTCATGCCCACCTCCAAGACCTGCACCGCGGTGCCTGCCCACAGCATCGATTTCATCCACAAAAACAATACAGGGAGAACTTTTTTTCGCCTGTTCAAAGAGATCCCGCACTCGCGCGGCACCTACTCCGACAAACATCTCCACAAAGTCCGAACCGCTGATGCTGAAGAAGGGTACACCGGCTTCACCTGCTACAGCTCGCGCAAGCAGGGTCTTCCCAGTACCCGGCGGCCCATAGAGGAGTACCCCCTTGGGAATCTTGGCTCCGAGTTCATTGTACCGCTTAGGGTCTTTGAGAAACTCAACAACCTCTTCAAGTTCCTCTTTGGCCTCATCCACTCCAGCTACATCGCCGAAGGTGACCTTCTGTTTTTCCGGATCTAGCATTTTCGCCCTGTTTTTACCGAACTGCATGACGCGGTTTCCGCTTCCTTGGGTTTGCTGAAGCATAAAAATAAGGAAGCCAGCGATCAAGAGTACCGGCAGCAGGGTAGAGAGCAGTCCAACCCACCAGGGTGTACCTTCACTAGGATGGTATTTAACGATCACATTCTTGTCCTTAAGCTGATCGTGAAGTCCCTGGTCGGAAGCAGGAGCAAAAAGAGTAAAATTTTCACCCTTTTTAGTCTCTCCATCAACTTGATAGTTTTCTGCATCAACAGTTTTTAAAGTGACACTTTTGATCTTATCATCAGCCAAGCATTCACTAAAGTGAGAATAAGTCCATTCCTCGGGTTTTACTTCACGAGGTATAGTCATCTTCAAAGCCATTGCTGCAACTACCAGTAGGATCAGGTAGATCGATAAATTTTTTAATAACTGATTCTCCTTCACTCTCATCCCCCTTTCTATTTTCGTATCTATATTTAGTAGTGATTCTTTTTACTCACAAACTCTGCCTGCAAAAAAAGAATCTGCTGCGTCTCGGAGGTTACCGGAGCAGAAGCACCCCTCCTGTATCCGACCACCCAGAGGATTTCGTCACCTGAAACCACCAGGGGAATTATATCCCGTTTGCGGGGAGGGATTTTCAGCTCTCCAAACAGCTTTTTGAGCTTCTTAGTCCCTTCCAAGCCGTAAGTCCTCACTCGGTCACCCTTTAAACGGGTGCGTACAGATAACGGCCATTTTATTTTATCATAATCGAAGCATACCTGGTAGCTTTCCGGCAAAAAATAAAAAAACTGATCAGAAAAACCCTGATACGGTTTGATCTCTGCCCTGATGGAAAGTTCGAGCTCTGGAATTTTTGTTTCTCCAGGCACGTTTAAGATGTGGTTTACATCCTGGGGAATTTCTTCTGTGCCGCTGCCAACCACAGTAAAATAAGAACTGTTTTTGATTAATCTCAGCCCCTGGGGCAGGTGAAGTTCCCCCCCAGGTCGGGAATCCTCCAGAAAAGAGAGGCAGTCATCACAGTGACGGTAACCAAAGTCCTGCAGTCCAGACCCTATTTTGTCGATCAGATGCCGCAGCAGGCGGCGCCTAAGGGCAATGGGCAGAGAAAACAATTCCCTCAAGGGAACAAGGATCCCCTCATCCTGCACCTGTGCGATATCTTGGAGCACTCTTTCCACTATGTTATCCAAAAATGCATTTTCCGCTGTCATAATATTCGAAAGCCGTGTAATTGACCGGTCGACCCGGGGGTTGAAAGACTGCCGCAGGTAAGGTAGTAGTTCGACCCGGATCCGGTTGCGCTGATAGTCTGTTGTCAAATTGGTGAGATCGGTACACCAGGTCAATCCCTTGATTCTGCAGTACTCCTCGATCTCTTCTCTAGTAATGCCGAGCAGCGGCCGGATCGTCTCCCTATTTTGCACCGGGATCCCAGTAAGGCCTGCAGGGCCAGTGCCTCGCAGAAAATTAAAGATCACTGTTTCCACCTGATCCCCGGCATGGTGGCCTACAGCTATCCGCTGAGCCTTGAAACCTTTAGCAACATGCCGGAGGAACCCATAGCGCGCCCACCTCCCCGCCTCCTCAATGCTCATTTTATGCTCCCGAGCAAGGCGGGCTACCCGGGCGAAACCTACGGTTACGGGAACTCCCAGGGAACGGGCAAACTCCTGCACAAAAGCAGCATCTTCCCCGGCTTCCTCTCTTAACAGGTGATTGAGGTGCGCTGCATGGAGTTCTAAGGAAAAGGTTGGCGCCAGTTCCTTTAAAACATAGAGCAGGGCAACTGAATCAGCCCCTCCAGAGACGCCGACAACAACCCGGTCTCCAGGCTTAATCAACTTCTCTTTTCTAATGAAGTGCTCCACCTTTTCCTGAAAGGTTTGCATCAATTCTCACTCCAGTTCCCGTTCTCTACAGAAACGGGCCACCAGGACTGTCATATCGTCCCTGTGCTCAAAACCAGCTGTCTTTAAAGCATGTTTTAAAACCAAATCAGCAATCACCTGAGCCTCTTCCATGGGTAAATCACGTATATAGTTATACATCCAGTCATCAGTTACCTTCTCTGCCAAATTAACTTCGGTAACACCGTCTGTTACCATAATCAGAATATCACCTGGCAAGATCTCTCTTGTCAGTATCTGGACATCCACCTCATCCAGAATACCCGCGGGCCAGCATGCTGACCTTATTATCTCCAGAACCTCTCCCCTCTTGATAAAACTTGGGGGTGCTCCCACTTTCAAGAATTCCATTGTAGCTGCATTGAGGTCTATCAGCGCGGTATCAATGGTGGCAGCGCTTTCTTCACCACCCCTCAAATAGAGGGCGGTATTCACAATTCCTGCTGCGGCCTCCGGGCCAACATTGTTCCCTAGAAGTTGTTCCATTAATTTTACCACAATTCTACTTTCGCGGGCAGCATTAACCCCTGCTCCCATACCATCGCTGACAGTCAGCAGGAGACGGCGGGGATCCAGGTGAGACAGGCCAATGCTGTCACCACACAAAGTCTCTGTTGGTTTGGGCCGCTGGGAATACCCAACCTCTGCATAGAGCGGCTGCATCTTAGAAAAGTTTGTGCTCTCCTTACCTGGAAAATATGGGATCAAACGCCAAGCTGCCAGGTAGAGCACCACGGCAATGACACTGGCCCACAGATGGCCGAAAAGATTTTCAGGCTGCCCGTAGCTGGCAGAAAAAAACAGACAAGACAAGAAAAAACCCAGAATCACTCCGGGCGGCCCATAGTTTTTGAGAATTCCGGAAAAGAAACCTGTTGCCGCGTAGAAGCCTGTCCGCGGCAGTACCGACACAAAACTACCAGAGAAGAGGCCCAGGATTACCCCAGCAGCAGCCCCAAAACCGCCCCCCCAGCCGCTGGCCACCACCAAAAGGACACTTCTCCCCAGTACTTCCCTGAATACAGTCGGGCCAAGCGATAAATCCCCCAACCCGCAGTATACTAAAACAAGTGCCAGTATCAAAAAAAGACCTTTTTGCTTCTTGTATTCGCAGAAAACATAATGAAAAGGGATCATAAAGATCCCCGCTAGCGCTGATTCACTGATCAAAGCGGGTAAAAACCCTGGTGACGTTCCTTGGAACAGCAAAACAAAATACTTGACTCCTAAATTGATCCCACCGGACAACAGTGCCGCAGGAACGGGAGACTCCTTAAAATAATTTTTATATCGCCGTGCTATAAAAACAGCAGCGATGATCACCAGGTAACTCTCCAATGAACTTGCTGGCAGAGAAACAGAAGGCCTGGTGGCAACACCAACAAGCATGCCTACCAGGGACGGCCAAAAAGAGGGGCCCAAAAAGACTGCCGCGGTCACCGCTGCACTGGAAGTAAATGGCGCCAACCCTCCAAAAAATGCCCGGCCAGCAGCCAAACCCAAAAGAAATGCGCCAAGCTGCCATCCCGGATTAACTGTCAGTGCCTGTACAATTGTTTTAAACTGCCGCAACCTGCTGAAAACTACATCCATTCGCCAACCCCGCTCATATATGTTCCTGAATATTATAGTCTACAACATATGAAAAAATTGGTGTTTTCAGGCAGGAGGGCGATCGACATAATAAATGCAAAAACCCCACCATACACTTGGTGGGGATATTATCTGGTGACCCGTAGGGGATTCGAACCCCTGTTACCTCCGTGAAAGGGAGGTGTCTTAACCGCTTGACCAACGGGCCACAAAACCAATGACCAAATACGCCAAAAATACTACTCA
>CALGIY010000128.1 GCA_937914965.1 uncultured Thermoanaerobacteraceae bacterium
TAGGGTCGGCGGAGAACTTGCACGCTGCACTGCAAAACAATACTTGCGGGTACAGAAGTGCCGATAAACCTGAACAGGGAGCGCTCTGCCTGGATTGCCATCCCACCTTGGTCGCACACCCGGGGGGGATCGGATCGCCGATAATGTGAATCCCCCCAGAAACGTTGTCGTCATGTCTGTCGATCGCATTGCCAACGCGCGTCTGCGTGACCGCGTTCACGCGCATGCCGCTTTGCTCGGTGAGTGCATCCAGCAAGGCCTCGTCCACCGGCTCGCTCAGGATCAGCGTGGAAGGCACGGGCACATGCAGATAGTGCTGGGCGATGAAGGCCTCCAGCACCTGCTGGGCGACGGGGCGCTGCGGCAACAGTTCGCCGCTGCGACGATGCTCCGGTGTCGCGAACCTGCGGCCACGCGGGGCGCTTCTACGGCCACCCGCCGATGCGCCATCGACCCGATTGTTCTATGATCGTCTTCCTCTATCGCACCGGCGCGGCAGACCCGCTGCGGCGGCTGCGCCCGTCCCCTTTTTCTCGCGTTTTTCCGGCCCATTGACGGGCAGCGGCAGGCCCCTTGCTTGCCGGCTGTCCTGGCATGGCCGCCGCAACGCATGACGATCTGACTCTCCAATGTCCGCAAGCGAACCGATTGGCCACGGCATGAATCCCGCGCAGCGGGAGGCGACGCTTTACCTGGACGGCCCCTGCCTGGTCCTGGCGGGCGCCGGCAGCGGCAAGACGCGCGTCATCACGCAGAAGATCGCGTATCTGCTGCGCGAATGCGGCTACATGGGCCGCAACGTGGTGGCGCTGACCTTCACCAACAAGGCCGCGCGCGAGATGGACGAGCGCGTCAAGACGCTGGTGGACCGCAAGCTGGGCAAGGGCCTGACCATCAGCACCTTCCACTCGCTGGGCGTGAAGCTGCTGCGCGAAGAGGCGCGCAATGCCGGCTTGAAGCCGACCTTCTCGATCCTCGACGCCGATGACGCCATGGCCATCATCCAGGAGCTGCTGAACACCACCGACAAGGCCCGCCTGCGCCACGTGCAGGGCATCATCTCGCTGTGGAAGAACGCGCTGATGGAACCCGACGACGCCGCGCGCGAGGCCATCACGCCGGGCGACGTCGAGGCCGCCAACGTCTACCGCAGCTACGCCGCCACGCTGGCCGCCTACCAGGCGGTGGACTTCGACGACCTGATCCGCATTCCGGCGCTGCTGCTGGCCAACAACGAAGAGGTGCGCACCCGCTGGCAGAACCGCGTGCGCTACCTGCTGGTCGATGAGTACCAGGACACCAATCATGTCCAGTATACGTTGGTGCGCCAGCTTGCAGGTGGACACAGGAATATCTGTGTTGTGGGGGATGATGACCAGTCTATCTACGGCTGGCGGGGCGCAGATATCAGGAACATTCTGGAGTTTGAAAAGGATTACCCGGGTGTGCAGGTCATTAAGTTGGAGCAGAACTACAGATCCACCCAGTGCATCCTGGCTGTAGCCAATGCCTTGATCACTTATAACAAGGGAAGGAAGTCCAAAGCTCTATGGACTTCCAATGGGGTTGGGGACCCAGTTTCTTGCTACCGGGCCTTTGATGAAAAGGATGAGGCGAAGTTCGTGGTGGCTACAATCCGGGATCTGGTCACCCGGGATGAGGCAGCTTACCGGGATTGCGCTGTTTTTTATAGAACACATGCCCAGTCCCGTTCTATTGAGGAGGAATGTATCCGCTCAGGGTTACCCTACCGCATTTACGGGGGGCTCAGGTTTTATGAGCGTAAAGAAATAAAAGATATATTAGCTTACCTGCGGTTGGTGGCTAATCCGGCAGATGAGGTTTCTTTGAGGAGAGTCGTCAATGTGCCTAGAAGAGGAATCGGGGATACCACCATTGGCCGGGCGGAAGAAACGGCTCTTCGGGAAGGCAGAAGTTTCGTTGATGTTTTGTCACATCCAGATGGAATACCGGAACTAGGGGCACGAGCGGTACGAACGCTTCAGAATTTTTTCAAGATGCTGGATGGCTGGCGGAAACTGGATGGTGAAATTTCAGTTGCAGATCTGATGGAAAGAATCCTGGATGAGACTGGTTATCGCTCTGCCCTTGAGACTGAAAAAAACGCAGAGGCCGAGACACGCATAGAGAACCTCAAGGAGTTCCTGGGTGTGGCACAGCAGTATGATTTCGGGGGCGCTGACCGGTCCCTGGACGACTTCTTAGAAGAACTTGCCCTGGTGGCTGAAATAGACAACTATCAACCGGGGGAAGATGCTGTTGTTTTGATGACCATTCACAGCGCTAAGGGGATGGAGTTCCCGGTTGTTTTCATGACCGGACTGGAGGAAGGTCTTTTCCCCCATGTCCATGCCCTAGGCGAAGAAACAGAACTGGAGGAAGAACGCCGGCTCTGTTATGTAGGAATTACAAGAGCACAGAAGATGCTCTATCTTTCCTGGGCCATTCGCCGTTTTATTTATGGAAACAGCGAATATAAGGAACCTTCACGGTTCCTTCAGGAGATCCCCCAGGAGTACCTTTGCCCTGTGGTGCCTGGCGGATCCGCTGGTGCAGTGGACCAGCAGGGGGATGCAGGCAGCGAATCACAGGCTAAAGAAGGTGCATTAGCAGAGAGTGCTGCTGGTACTAAAGAGGCGGCGGCAGTGTCAACCGTAGGCCAGTATGCTTTCCAAGTGGGCGACAAGGTGGAGCATAAAAAGTTTGGGCGAGGGGTGGTCATGGAAACCAAGACCGGCCCCGGAGGAGATTTAGAAGTTTATGTCTCTTTCGAAACCGCGGGCTTCAAGCACCTGATGGCCAAGTACGCACCTTTGAAGAAAGTCTAGCCCATATAAAAGAATACCCTGTGTCTGTAATCAAAAAAGAGGTGAAAGTTTGGAAAGGACAATCTGGGTGCTAGGGCACCGTAATCCTGATACAGATTCGATTTGCTCTGCTATTGCTTATGCTTCATTAAAGAAGGAGTTGGGGGGAAATGCCGCTCCTGGGTGCCTAGGGGTACTTAACCGGGAAACCGCTTATGTGCTGGACTATTTTGGTGTTGAATCGCCACCTCTGGTTGCTGATGTGCGTCCCCAGGTTACCGATATGCTGCGGAGGGAGATCGCCTGCTGTGGTCCCGAGACCACACTGCAAGAAGCGGGGCGGCTGATGCGGGAAAAAGGGATCAAAACCCTCCCCGTTGTGGATGGTGAGGAGCACCTAGTTGGGCTGCTGACTACGGGAGATTTGGCACACTACCTGCTGGTGGAACTTGGGTTGGAGATGGTTACCGGGGGGTCCCGTGCCCGTGAGATTTTAGATACCCTCGTTTCTGTACTAATGAAAACAGAAGGTATTGTTACTTTTCAAGATGATGACCTGGTTGAACAGGTGAAAAAAGTGATGCTGGAGACCAGGTACCGCAATTATCCGGTCGTAGATGAACATAATCGCCTGCTGGGGATGGTGGCCCGTTACGATCTGCTCGCCTTAAAAAGGAGGCCAGTGATCCTTGTTGACCACAATGAACGGTCCCAATCGGTGCCGGGCATTGAGCAGGCAGAGATCTTAGAAATCATTGACCATCACCGTCTGGGGGATGTGCAGACGGGAGAACCCCTGTTCTTCCGCTGTGAACCTGTAGGCAGTACCTGCACCATCATCGGATCCATATATAGGCAGCAGGGGGTGGAGCCCTCTCCTGTGACGGCAGGTTTGCTCTGTGCCGGGATCCTCTCAGATACCGTGCTTTTTAAGTCACCTACCAGTACTACCAAAGACCACCAGATGGCTGTTATGCTTAGGGAAAAGGCGGGTCTTGAACTGGAGTCTTTTGGCCGGGCGATGTTTCGGGCAGGATCCGCACTGGCCGACCGGCCAGCACGAGAAATACTCCAGGATGATTTCAAGGAATTCCAGTTAGGGGATTTGAAGATTGGAGTGGGGCAGGTAGAGGCCCTCGGTATCGATGGCCTCGAGAGTGTCAAGCGGGCACTGCTGTGTGAAATGAATGATCTGGTGCAGGAACAAGGATATGACCTGGTTTTGATGATGCTGACCGACATCATCCAGGAGGGTACAGAGGTTCTTGTTGCAGGAGAAGATAAGTTTGTGGGCGAGGCCTTCGGTAGAACAGTAAAGGGCGGCCATCTCTTTCTACCGGGGGTTATGTCACGTAAAAAGCAGATTATTCCCCAGTTGGCACGCCTGGCATCTTTCAGGTAGGCACATGGGGATGTTCTAATTCCGTAAAGCAATAAAGCAAGCCTGACCCCGAGAAGGGGGGGGGACTCCGAGATCGGAAAGAGAGGTGAGTAAGATGCCATCTTTAAATGAAGCCCGGGAGCGGGTGGAAAATTTGCGCCGGGAGATCCGGAAGCATGATTACCGTTATTATGTTTTAGACAGCCCTCTCATCACTGACCAGGAATATGACTCCCTGATGCGGGAGTTGGAGAATTTTGAGAAGCTGTACCCGGAACTAATTACCCCGGATTCCCCTACCCAAAGGATCGGGGGTGCTCCCCTTGATCAGTTTCGTTCCGTCAAACACGCTGCCCCCCTGTTCAGTCTAGCCAATGCCTTTGAGGATGGGGAACTACGTGACTTTGATCGTCGGGTGCAACAGCTAGTGGGTGCGGCGGTGGACTATGTAGTAGAACCGAAGATTGATGGCCTGACCGTTGTGCTTACCTATGAAAATGGGGATTTTGTGCTGGGAGCAACCCGGGGGGATGGTATCACCGGGGAAGATATCACAGAAAACCTGCGTGCAGTACGCCTGCTTCCCATGAAACTTTCAATAGCACTGCCCCGGCTAGTGGTGCGAGGGGAAGCATTTATGCCGAAAAAGGCCTTTGCGCGTCTAAACGAGAGGCGGGACCTGCGGGGCGAACCTCCCTTTGCTAATCCCAGAAATGCCGCCGCGGGGTCACTGCGTCAACTAGATCCTAAGGTGACTGCAGCTCGCACCCTAGGGGTTTTTGCCTACCAGGTGCTGGAGTGTGAAGGGCAGGAGATCGCGACCCAGCGGGAGGCCCTAGCGCTGTTGAAAGAACTGGGTTTTTCCGTGCAGGAAAAAAGCAAGCACTGTCAGGACATTGATGAGGTGATCGCTCACTGCAGCCAGTGGACTAAAGAACGGCACACCCTGAACTACGAAATCGATGGCCTGGTGACCAAGGTCAACCCCTTGCGTTTGCAATCGGTTTTAGGGAGCACTGCCAAAAGCCCACGCTGGGCAATCGCTTTTAAGTTTCCTGCAGAGCAGGTAGTCACCCAGGTGAAAGAGATCATCGTGCAGGTGGGTAGGACCGGGGTGCTTACACCTACCGCAATCCTGAACCCAGTACAGGTGGGTGGAGTGACGGTGTCTCGGGCGACCCTGCACAACGAAGAGATGATTCGGCAGAAGGATGTTCGCACCGGTGATTATGTGGTGATCCAGCGAGCCGGAGATGTCATCCCTGAGGTGGTACGGGTGCTCCCAGAGCAGCGGAACGGGAAAGAGGAAGTATTCCAGATGCCGGGCTACTGTCCCGTCTGCGGGGGTAAGGTGCTGCACCTGGAGGATGAGGTAGCTGCGCGCTGCACCGGGATTGCTTGTCCAGCCCAGTTAAAGGAACTGGTTCTCCACTTTGTTTCGCGGGATGCAATGGATGTAGAGGGGATCGGTTCTGCACTGGCAAAGCAGTTGGTTGACAGCGGATTGGTCAAGGACTCAGCGGATCTCTTTGCTCTACAAAAGGACGATCTGCTCAGCCTGGAGCGGATGGGAGAGAAGTCATCTGACAATGTTCTGAAGGCTTTGGATAGAAGTAAGGAACGGGGATTGGCGCCGCTTCTCTTTGCCTTGGGTATTCGCCATGTAGGTACCAGGGCAGCAGAAATATTGGCAGAAAAGTTCGGTTCTCTGGATGCCCTGGCACAGGCCAGCCCTGAAGAGCTGACAGCTATTCAGGAGATTGGTCCAAAAATAGCCCAGAGCATTGAGACCTTTTTCCAGCAGGATCAGACCCAACAGCTGATTGGGAAGCTGAAAGAGGCTGGGGTGAAAATGCTCCAGGAAAGGACCCAGGAAGAAGAGGAAGATATACTTGGTGGGAATGTTTTTGTACTTACCGGCACCCTTCCCAGCATAACTCGCAAAGAGGCCGAGGACCTGATCAAAAAATACGGGGGCAAAATTTCCTCTAGTGTCAGTAAAAAGACAAGTTATCTTGTGGCAGGGGAGGAACCTGGCCAGAAATATGAAAAAGCGCTGGAATTAGGTGTCCCCATCATTGATGAAGACACCCTCCTCAAAATGGTGCCTGGCACCTAAAGTTATTGCGTGCAGCCCAGCGCTTCTGTTATAATTTAGGGGACAGGTTTAAAGTACCTGGATAGTGTTTTTTTGTTGCCAATCTTATATTTTACCGACAAGGGAAGATACGGAGGTGCTTACCCAATGAAATTAACCCGGGAAGAAATAGAACAGGTAGCTGAACTGGCGCACATTGCTCTGGGTGAGGATGAAATCATTGAACTGCATAATCAGTTCAACGATTTTATTCAGTTTGTGGAAACCATCAACGACATCAACACAGATGATGTGGAGCCTACTTACTATCTTTTGCCGCTCAAAAATGTCTGGCGTCCTGATCAGCATCACCAACCCTTGGCACCGGATGAAGTTTTCCATAATACACACGAACATGACGGTGGTTTCTTTAAGGTTCCCCGTATTTTATAGATCATTACCAGCCTTGATTTATAAAACCAGAAATGCCAGCGGTAGTGATCAACTGGATTTGATGCAGCGGGGATTTCCTCGTGAATTTTTTATTTTATAAAATAAGAATAAAGGAGTTTAATCCATGGATATCTTTGACCTTACGGCTCATCAATTGGCAGATATGCTGAAAAAAAGAGAAACCACAGCCATTGAGATTACTCGCTCTGTTCTTGAGCGGATTCAAAAAGTGGATCATGATATTCGTGCCTATGTGACCCTGACCGCGGAGCAGGCCATAGAGAGTGCCAAGGAAGTAGATGATAACTGTAAGGAAAAAATCTCTCCCTTAGCGGGAATTCCTGCAGGGCTGAAGGACAATATCTGTACTAAGGAAGTTCGTACCACCTGCTGCTCCCGCATGCTGGAGAACTTTGTCCCCCCTTACAGTGCTACAGTTGTGGAAAGATTAAATCAAGTGGGGGCTGTGATCACAGGTAAGCTGAACATGGATGAATTCGCCATGGGCTCCTCAACTGAGTATTCTGCTTTCTTTCCTACACACAACCCTTGGGACTTAGACCGGGTTCCAGGAGGTTCCAGCGGTGGGCCTGCGGCTGCAGTGGCAGCAGGTGAGGCCATTTATGCCATCGGTTCCGATACAGGGGGATCCATCAGGCAGCCAGCAGCTTTTTGTGGGATTGTGGGGTTAAAGCCCACATATGGGCTTGTTTCCCGTTATGGTGTGGTGCCTTTTGCCTCATCCCTGGACCAGGTTGGTTCCCTGACCAAGGATGTCCGGGACTGTTCTATGGTCATGAACGTCATCGCCGGCCAGGATTCCAAGGATTCTACCTCTGCTCCGGTTGACATTCCTGACTATACCTCATTTTTGACCGGTGAGATCAAGGGGAAGAAGATAGGGGTACCCAGGGAACTGCTGGACGGACTGGACCCTAAAATGGCAGATACATTTAAAAAGGCATTAAAAAAGCTTGAGGAACTCGGAGCGATAGTAGACGAATGTTCGTTTCCTCATGCAGAAGCTGCTGTTCCGGCTTATCACATCATTGCTCCGGCTGAGGCCAGCTCCAACCTGGCGCGTTTTGATGGGGTCCGTTACGGTCACCGGGCTGTACCGGAACAGGGAAAAGACTATGACCTCGTCGAGATGTATATGAAAAGCCGTGGTGAGGGATTCGGCCCGGAGGTGAAGAGGCGCGTCCTCTTGGGGACCCATTTTTTGAGCACCGGGAATTATGAACTGTATTACCTGAAAGCACTCAAGGTAAGAACATTGATCATTGAGGATTACCAACGGCTCTTCCGGGAGTACGATGTGCTGGTCACTCTCACAACACCGGATCTACCCTTCAAACTAGGGAGAAAGATTGATGATCCCCTTGCTCTTTACCATTCTGACAGCTATACAATCCCTGTCAACATAGCGGGTCTACCGGCAATCTCACTGCCCTGCGGTTTTGTTGACGGACTGCCAGTAGGGATGCAGGTCATTGCTCCTGCCTTTGCCGAAGGGGACCTCCTGCAGGTTGCGTATGCTTTTGAACAAAACACACCATATCACAAACAACGTCCTCCACTTAAGAAGGAGACCGCGAAGGGAAGTGAGTCCTAATGGTTGAATACGAAGCTGTCATCGGGTTGGAGGTCCATGTAGAACTGCGCACCAAAACAAAGGCCTTCTGTTCTTGTCCTAATGAGTTCGGTAGTGAACCGAACAGTAATGTCTGCCCGATCTGTTTAGCTATGCCCGGGACGCTGCCAGTATTAAATAAATCACTGCTGGAGTACGGGATCAGGACAGGACTTGCCCTGAACTGCGAGATCGCTCATTTCTGCAAGTTCGACCGGAAGAACTACTTTTACCCGGATCTCCCCAAAGCTTACCAGCTATCCCAGTCCGATTTTCCCCTGTGTCTTCATGGTTACCTGGACGTGGAAACAGACCTAGAGACACGGAGGATAAGGATTAACCGGGTGCATATGGAGGAGGACGCCGGAAAGCTGGTTCACGGGGAAGGAAATGCTGATTACTCTCTGGTTGACTTGAACCGCGGAGGTGTACCCCTTCTGGAGATCGTTACAGAACCAGATATCAGAACACCGGAAGAAGCGCGGCTTTACCTGGAAAACCTAAAGGCTATCATCCAGTATCTGGGTGTTTCTGACTGCAAGATGGAGGAGGGGTCTTTGCGCTGTGATGCTAACATCTCTCTCCGACCGGTAGGTACGGATATCCTCAATACCAAAGTCGAGATCAAGAATATGAACTCTTTTCGGGCGGTGCAGCGTGCTCTAGAAGGGGAGATCGAGAGACAGCACGGTCTTTACGAGACTGGAGAAAGTATAATTCAGCAAACCCGGGGATGGGATGATGTTACCGGGACAACCTCTTTGATGCGTACTAAAGAAGAAGCAGCCGATTACAGGTATTTCCCGGATCCCGACCTTGTACCGATCCATTTAACATCAGAATTAGTGGAGAGTATCCGGAAAGGCTTACCTGAATTGCCGGCTGCTCGCAAGGAGCGCTTCATGGATGATTTTGGGCTCCCTGCTTATGATGCAGGTGTGCTCACCAGTTCCCGGGAGTTGGCCGATTATTTTGAAAAGTGTGTCAGCGACTACCACGACCCGAAAAAGGTGAGCAACTGGGTGATGGTAGAGTTTCTAAGGCTGCTCAATACTCACAATATGGAGGTGCGGGATGCCAAATTAACCCCATCTCACCTTGTGGAGATGCTGCAGCTTATGGACCAGGGAACCATCAGTGGGAAGATTGCCAAAACAGTCTTTGAAGAGATGTTTGCTACCGGGAAAAAGGCGGGCATTGTCGTTGAGGAAAAGGGACTACTTCAGATCAGCGATGAGAGCAAGCTTGCTGAAATGGTTGAGGCTGTTCTCTCAGCTCATCCGGAGGTGGTCGAAGATTACCGTAAAGGGAAGGGAAAAGCCCTGGGATTCCTGGTGGGACAAGTAATGAAGCAGACCAGGGGGAAAGCCAACCCTCAAATGGTCAACAAGTTGCTTCTAGAGAGGATATAGGTATAACCCCTGACAATATGGTTTAATAGCTGCTTTTTTCGATAGACTTCTGCAATGACATCAAAGATTATTTCGGGTAGAATAGATAGAATAGTATGTACTGAACAGCAACCACAGCAAATGAAGATTATATGCAGTATACCTGCATTCATGAGCATCCTAGTTCATGGCTAGTTCACTTGCTGCTTAGATGCGGTTTAGTGGTTTCTATAGTTATTAGATGTTGGGAGGGGAAACCATGAGCAAAATTAAGATCGTTGATACAACACTGCGCGATGGAGAACAGACAGCGGGTGTTGTGTTTGCGAACCATGAGAAGATCAGGATCGCTAAGATGCTCGATGCCGTAGGGGTTGATCAGATCGAAGCCGGGATCCCGGTGATGGGCGGCCACGAAAAGGAGACCATCAAGGAGATCTGCAAACTTGGTCTGAGAGCCAGCATCATGGGTTGGAACCGGGCTGTGATCGATGACATCAAGCACTCCTTGGAATGTGGTGTCGATGCTGTCGCGATTTCCATTTCCACATCGGATATTCACATTGAGCATAAACTGCGTAGTACCAAGGCCAAAGTGCTGGAAAAAATGGTGAAGGCAACAGAGTTTGCTAAACAGCATGACGTCTATATCTCGGTTAACGCCGAAGATGCCTCCCGTTCAGATCCGGAGTTTCTCTTTGAGTTTGCACGGGCTGCTAAAGAGGCGGGTGCTGACCGTCTGCGCTACTGTGACACCGTGGGGATTCTAGATCCCTTTACAACCTACGACCGGATCAGCGAATTGGTCAACCATGTGGGAATCGATGTGGAGATGCACACCCACAACGACTTCGGGATGGCTACTGCCAATGCTCTGGCTGGGGCGCGTGCTGGCGCTTCTTGGGTCGGAGTGACCATCATTGGCCTGGGTGAACGAGCAGGCAACGCAGCCCTGGAAGAGGTGGTCATGGCCATGAAGCACCTGAGAGGTGTCGATTTGAATTACAAGACCAAGATGTTTCGGGAGCTTGCTGAATATGTTTCCTTGGCCTCTAAGAGGGAACTGCCTGCCTGGAAGCCCATTGTGGGGTCCAATATGTTTGCTCACGAGTCCGGTATTCATGCAGATGGTGCATTGAAGGACCCGCGCACCTATGAGGTTTTCTGCCCGGAAGAGGTCGGCTTAGAGCGCCAGATCGTAATCGGGAAGCATTCGGGCACCAGTGCCATCAAAGCAAAATTCGTAGAATATGGTATCGTTCTGACCCAGGAAGAAGCCAACGAAATATTGTCCAGGGTTAGGACGGCTGCTGTCGAATTGAAGCGAACGCTCTTTGATAAAGAGCTTGTGTATATCTATGAAGATTATATTCATGATCAAAAAAAGGTGGTTAACCGGGAATAGGGGGAGGATACCCTTTGGGTAAAACTATTGCAGAAAAAATTTTGAGTAAGAAAAGCGGTCAGAACGCTTATGTTAACGATATTGTAGTAGCAGATGTGGATTTTCGGATGGGGCAGGATGGTACATCACCCCTGGCCATCCGCGCTTTTGAGGCTATGCAAGGAACAAATGTCCATGCGCCGGAGCGCGCTGCCTTGGTTATCGACCACAGCGCTCCCAGCCCACTGGAGGGTGTATCTGCACTGCACACTCTGATGCGCAAGTTTGCAGTCGAAAATGGTATGACCTTATATGATGTGGGTGAAGGTGTCTGCCACCAACTTATCCCGGAGAAGGGGCATGTGGGGCCGGGGTCACTGGTTATCGGTGCCGACTCACATACCTGTACCTATGGTGCCCTTAATGCTTTTGCTACAGGTGTGGGTTCCACTGACTTGGCTGCTGCCCTGATTTCCGGCAAGATGTGGTTTAAGGTGCCGGAAACCATCAAGTTTGTTTGCCAGGGGAAACTTCCCGCGGGGGTTTACTCCAAGGACCTGATCCTGTTCTTAATCAGCCAGGTAACAGCAGATGGAGCTACCTATATGGCAGCGGAGTATACTGGTGAGGCGATCAAGGAACTATCTGTGGATGCTAGACTCACCATTTCTAATATGGCTATCGAAATGGGCGCCAAGGTTGGCTTGATGGAGGCCGATGATAAGGTCTTAGAGTGGGTGCGATCCCACAGCAAGAAAGAGTTCGAGGCTGTCAGCGCGGATCCAGATGCCAGTTACGCTGCAGTAAAGGAATACGATGTTAGTAATCTTGATCCCTATGTGGCTAAGCCTCATCGGGTGGATAATGGGGTACCGGTAGGAGAGGTGGCAGGGACACCGATCCAGCAGGCAGTGCTGGGTACCTGCACCAACGGCCGGCTGGAGGACCTATCCATAGCTGCCCGGCTTCTGGAAGGACGCAAGGTTCACCCTGATGTCCGCTTAATTGTTGCTCCTGCATCACGCCAGGTTTACCTGGAGGCAATGGATACAGGAGTGCTGAAAACCTTGGTTCAAGCCGGGGCAGCGGTGGTAACGCCAGGATGTGGCCCCTGTGTAGGCACCCACAACGGGATCCCTTCAGATGGAGAGAATGTCATCTCTACAGCGAACCGGAATTTCAAGGGCCGGATGGCGAATAACAAAGCCTTTATTTACCTGGCATCTCCTGCAACTGTGGCTGCTTCAGCCATAAAAGGGGAGATCACTGATCCCAGAGAGTTTTTGGAGTAGGAGGACTAAAGATGGAACTGCGGGGAAAAGCCCACTGTTTTGGAAGTGATGTGAATACCGATTATATTATATCGGGTAAGTATAAATTTAAGACTCTGGATATGAAAGAATTGGCAAAGCATGTTATGGAAGACTTGGACCCAGAGTTTGCAGCAAAAGTCCAGTCGGGGGATTTCGTTATAGCTGGGCGCAATTTTGGGTGCGGGTCATCCCGGGAACAGGCACCCCTGGCTCTGATTAATGCCGGGGTTGGTGCTGTGCTGGCCCAGTCTTTTGCGCGGATCTTTTACCTTTATCACTCGCATCTATTCACTTGCCTTTATTACTTTACTAGCATAAA
>CALGIY010000129.1 GCA_937914965.1 uncultured Thermoanaerobacteraceae bacterium
GTCGACGCATCTTGGCCAATTCTGGGGAGGCCTGATCAGCAATCTCACCTTCAGGGAGGATACAGGAGGAAATCTCCTGCTGCAAGGCGGGGCATTCACTCAGACGAATGGAACGTTCTTTTAAAAGCGGCAGGTCAAAGTCATCCTGAGAGAGAGTTTTTTTCAACCGTTCAGCACACTTAATGGTCCCGTATAAGATCAGCAGTTCACCTGGCTCCAATACCCCACCGATCTGGGCTCTTCTCAAAAAAGGTGACACATCCTGAGCCCCAGCTAAGGTTAATTCCGGGTACAGTCTCAAGGCATGACATGCCTCTGTGGTCTCTGCCTGGGATCTAAGAATCTCCGCGGAATCGCTAACAGGCTCCAGTTGCTGCACATGAGTTCTACCAAGAGAAGTAGAACAATGCTTTTCCAGCATCTCTTTTACTTTAATGAATTCTAATTTTTTAAGAGAAAACCCATCCATCTATCTTTCCTTCTCCCCTCTATCATCAACCTGGAGCACTCCCCGCAGGTAATGCCCCCGGGTCAAGCCTGCCCTAGACAGCTCACCAAGTCCTTCCCAGGCAACCCTTGCCGCTCCACGGTCCCAATTTCCCACCACTACAGCATCACATGCTTTGTGGTAAGTGCTGGTGATCTTGCGAACAAGCGGCGCCGCAAAAGGCCTGAGTTCCAGTCTAAGATTATAATATCCTGCCTCGATAATCTCAGCAAGATACTCGATCAAACAAAGATCCCGTGCATTATAGATGGTCATCCGGCAGCGCTCATCCCAGGCTAAAGGGAAAAGGTAACCACGGCGGTCCTTCAGGTAACAGGTGGCCTCCCTACAGGAATTACACTGCCCCTTCTTTCCTGCTGCCGCCCCTAGGACACAGTGCTCACTGATCACAAGCGGTACTGCCCCATGCACAATGTATTCAACAAGGCCAGTACTGTTAAAGGCAAGATCACTTAACTGCTTGCGGTTCAACTCAGGTGATACGGCCATACGGCTGACACCTGCATCGATGAGTAACTTCGCTGCTGCATCATTAAAAACTGGTATAGAAAAATCAGTAACCACTTTTAACTCATCCTGCAGCGAAAGATAACACCCTCCTAGATCCCCCATGCCGGTTTCCACAATCGTAAAAATGATTTCATGGGTATAATGCTGTT
>CALGIY010000130.1 GCA_937914965.1 uncultured Thermoanaerobacteraceae bacterium
CAGCCCGCTGGACAGCAGAACCGTCCCGGTGTCCCACCCCTGTCCAATGCTCGAATAGATCGCGAGAACTGTCCCGGTGATTTAGGGAACTAGTTCTTTCTTGCGGTTACCATATCTGTGATCCTGTGCAGGATCGTATGTACAGGTGTAGCGGGTAGGAAGTTCAGGTGGGATTTCGCTTTCTCCTGAAATTCTCTGGCCTTATTGAAGGCCTTAGAGATGCATGCCGTTTTTTGCGCGGCGTGTTGGATATAGGAAAGATCAGTAGAAGTGCAGCTGCGGTTTGTCAGGATATCCTTGATGCAGCTGTCGTAGTCGGCATGCTGCAGAAGATAGATTACCGGAAGTGTCAGAATTCCTTGATTAAGGTCGGAGCCGGCGGGCTTGCCCAGGGTTTCTTCATCTGATGTGAAATCCAAGATGTCATCGATGATCTGAAATGAAAGCCCCAAATTGCGCCCAAAGGCGGCCCTGTCTTCTACCTCTTCAGGTGATGCACCACTCACCGCTGCTCCAGCCCCACAGCAGGCGGCAACTAATGAGGCGGTTTTTTTGTCGATGCGGGAGAAGTAGTCCTTCTCAGTGACCGTAGGGTCGAAAAGGGAGGCCATTTCTTCCATGATCCCCTCGCACATGGCCTGAATCGCGTCCACCATAAAAGAAAGAGCGCTGCAGGTGCGCTGTTTCGAAAGCAGGGAAAGCGCCCGGGCAAAAAGGTAGTCCCCGGTCATGACCGCGGTGTGATTGCCCTGGGTAACATTGATTGTCGGCACTCCCCGCCTGGTATCGGCGCGGTCGATAATATCATCGTGTACCAAAGAGGCGGTGTGGAGCAGCTCCGCTGCCACAGCAACATCGATTACCGGTTCCCAGTCGTTGTCCTCTTTCCAGCTAGAGAGAATCACCAAAAGAGGACGCAGGCGTTTGCCGCCCGCTTTGATAACCTGGGAGGCTAGTTCACCCATGGTGTTACTGCAGGAGGCAACCTCGTGGAGGCGTTGTTCGACAACTTCCAACAGGGAATGAAGATATATTTCCTCTTTTAATGCGACAGTACTCATGGAGAATCTCCTTTTATATTTCCAACCGGGGGTTTTACCCCTCTGAAAATATTGTTGAACTAGAGACTAGGCCTTGGACTAAGCCGACATTTAGTGTAATAGGGCCAGTATCCTGTAATATAGTCTCCTTTGATGTTGTAATTTATGTCAAGATGACTTTTCTTTTTTTAAATCCTCAGGTACATAAAGGCTCCGCCCCAAGCGGCGGTCATAATTGGTCCAGTTTTCACTACCCTGGTATGACTCGACCAACTTGCTCACCTGGTTCAAGCGGGCAGACATCAGATCGGCATAATGAAGGGCCACAGCCTCCACTGAATGGGGCTCCTCTACAGCTCCCCACTCCTTCTGCCCGTGGTGGGATAAAATCAGGTGCTCCAGGTGCAGGGCAAGGCTTTCCGGAAAACCGTCCACTTGGGCGATCTTTTCCCGCAGGAAATCGTATCCCAAGATGACATGCCCCCCAAGAAGACGCCCTTTTTCTGTGCGGTTGAAAGAGAGACACTCCTGATCGTACTCCCAGATCTTGCCGATGTCGTGCAGCGTGGCGCCTGTGATCAGCAGGTCGCGGTTGATGGCCTCTCCCTGCAGTTCATAGATCTTCTCACAATAACTCATCACCTCAAGGGTATGCTCCAGCAGCCCACCCCCGTAAGCGTGGTGTATGGTTTTGGCAGCGGTTGCACGGCTAAAGTCGTTCAGAAAGTCGGGATTAAAGATATTTTCCAAAAGGGATCTCAGCGGGGGAGTCGTCACTTCCGCCAGCTGCCGCTGGAATTCCTTGAGCATTACGGCGGTGTCTTTGTCGGTGCAGGGGCGGAAGTCGTTTAATTCCACCTGGTCTTTTTCAACCTTGGTGCAGGTGTCTATGTTCACCTGGAGGCCGTTGAACTCGGTGACCGAGCCCCGGATGATCACGATATCCCCCAGGGAAAGGGTTTGGTAGAGATCCTCTGTCAGCGCAGAGTCCCAGACGCGCCCCTCCAAAGTGCCAGTCCTGTCTCCGACCAGGAGCTTCAAAAACTTAGAACCACTCTTCGTTTTCCCAATATTAATGTTGAAAATACCAAAATAACTGGAGACCTCAACCCCAGTCCTCAGCGTCCTCACCCACTGTGATTTCACAGTCATCCCCCTTACATTCTAACTATCCTGTTTATTATAACAGAAGAATGAGGTTAGTTGTTGGTGGTTGGTTGTTAGTCGTTGGAATGTGGCAGTGGGACGTTTTGTTTGCCACAT
>CALGIY010000131.1 GCA_937914965.1 uncultured Thermoanaerobacteraceae bacterium
GCTGGCAATGAACCCGCACGACTACGTGGTCTCGACCATCGGCATGCTGCGCCCCGAGAAACGCCAGGCCGACCTGCTGCGCGTGGTGCTGCGGCTGCGCCGCCACGCGGTGCCGGCCACCGCGCTGGTGGTGGGCATGGCCACCGCCGCCACCCAGGCGTACGCGAACGAGCTGCGCATCCTGGCCGCGCAGCTCGGCATTGCCGAGCACGTGGTGTTCGCCGGCCACCGCGCCGACGTGGCCGATCTGATCCATGCCTCCGACGTGGTGCTGGTGCCGTCCGCCACCGAAGCCTGGTCGCGGGTGGTGCCGGAGTCGTTCGCCGTGCGCTGCCCGGTGGTGGCCAGCGATATAGGAGGACTGCCGGAGATCGTCTGCCCAGGGGAAGACAGGGCTGTTGGTACCCCCGGAAGACCCGGAAGCTTTAGCAGCAGCTGTGGTTGATCTACTAAAAAACAAGAGTTTGGCAGCATCTTTAAGACACCAGGGAAGGGAACTGGTGCTGCGGGATTTTACCCGAGAATGTATGCTGGAAAGGACCAGGGAGATTTATGAAAGTGTTTTACGAGAGGACCAATAGAATACTCAAAACGGCAGCATCATTTTGTATGTTGTTAATTCTTTTTTCTTTATTACCTTGCGTTGCTTGGGCGGCCGAAAACAAAGAGCCTCAGCGCCAGGTAATTCTTATTAACTGTGATTACCTGAGTTCAGAGGATCTTAATAAACCAGAATTTGCTCATCTCCACAGTTTCTTTGGAGATGGCAGCATAGCTCTTTTGAATACAAATACTGCAGGGGCTCGCAACAGGCAGAATGCTGCCGCAACTATCAGCGCCGGACGGGTTGCTTCAGGTACCACTGTAGAACCACTTGTTTTTGGTCCCCGGGAAACCATCAGGGGTGAAGACCCTCTGGTAGTTTTCCAGGCACGAACAGGAATGACTGCGGATAGTGGAAACCTCATTGTTTTAGATCTACCTTCTATACAGTGGGCCAACAATGATGGCCAGAATAAAGCGGAACCAGGTGCCCTGGGAGATGCTTTACATAAAAAAGGGCTCAAAACAGCGGCCATTGGCAACGCTGATCTGCCTGGAAACATGCTATACCAAAGGTCCGCAGCTCTGATTGCTATGGACCGGAGGGGCATTATTGACAGTGGGAATGTCTCTGAGGAAGTCCTTCGATATGACCCCCGGGATCCTCTCAGCTACCGTACTGATAATAAAAAGCTTAAAAAGGTATATTCTCAACTGCAGCCAGAAGTAGATTTTATGGTTATCGACCTTGGGGATCTAGTGCGACTCGAACAAAAAAGGCAGGACCTTTCCACAGAGGTTTATCTGCAGGAAAGGGAAAAAATTTTACATGATTATGATGATTTTATCGGATTTTTGATGGATAAAACCGATATGTCGCACAGCCTTATACTGATCACAACCACAACACCTACCGTACAAGCTAACACGGACAATAGGCTTTTTGGTTTGATTGGCGTCCAAGGAGAGGGCATGCAAGAGGGTTTGCTGGCAACCCCTACCACTAGAAAACCAGGAATTATCACTTTAACCGACATTGCGCCCAGCATTGGAGCCTTTCTGAATATACCAGCTGATCAATTGTACATCGGCCGACCCTGGCATGTTGTACCAGCTGTAAATAATTTGGATATGATGCAGACAATTGAGAATCGAACGGTTTTTACATCATTCCTCCGTCCTCCGCTGGTCAAGGGCTATGTTCTCCTGCATCTTGTTGCGTTGGCCAGTGTCCTCTTTTTTCTAGTTTTTGATCCGAAGAAAGTAATCTATCTGGCTCCCCTCCTGCTGGGGCTCATTGCGGTACCGCTGACCTGGTTGCTGGTTAGTATCGCTCCGATCACCAATCTGTGGTTATTTTTATTCTTATGTTTAGTGATCGATGTTGCCTTAGTTTTGCTGAGTATCTGGCTGGCCCGGGACCGAGTTATTGATCCCTTGATCTTCCTCTGCTTGGCTACGGTTGCTGCACTGCTGCTGGACACTGTTACCGGAGGATTTTTACAAAGGTATTCGGTCTTAAGTTATGACCCTATGGCTGGAGCGCGTTTTTATGGGATCGGCAATGAGTACATGGGAGTTCTCCTGGGTGCAGCTATTACCGGTGTATCCCTTTTGATTCAGCGGTTAAAAAGGTCTCCGATTGTGCAATATATGCTTGTCAGTATTCTTTTCCTTTCTGTGCTGGTTGTTTTAGGAGCTCCCCAGTGGGGAAGCAACTTCGGGGGTTTTACAGCAACATTCCTCGCTTTTGGGTATACTTTTTTGCGCTTATTCCAGATCCGACTGCGGCCGCGGGATGTTCTGGTTGGGTTGGCAGTTGTAGGTGTTCTCTGTGGGGGGGTGTTTGCTCTAGACTTCATGAGACCGCCAGAACTACGGTCGCATTTTGGTCAATTTGCTTTTGCTGTACAGACTTCGGGGTTATCTGCATTTACGGATGTGGTTGCCCGGAAGTTGGCCATGAACTATAAGTTGATTAGGTACACTATCTGGACGCGAGTCCTTTTAAGCAGCCTGCTGGCTCTGGGGATACTTTTTTACCGGCCTGTGGGCATCTTTAGACGCCTGCTAACCAAGAACCCTGCCATTGCTGCGGGGCTTAGTGGGGGGGTGCTGGGAGCCTTTACCGCTTTAGTCTTCAATGATTCGGGAATTGTGGCAGCTGCAACCGCTATTATATTCCCTGCAGCAACATTATTTTACCTGGTTCTCAGGGAGCAGGCAACATCGCTATAATTGTGAAAAATGGTGGATGGAACAAGTAGCGAATTTATGCAAAATCCCTGTAATGACAGGGGAGAAAGGGGAGGGCTAACAGCTTTATTTTTTTCGTTGACAAAATGTTGATAGATGCTAAAATTTAAGAAGATTTATTGAGAAGCTAAAGGGACATTATTAACGAAGGAGGTCGAGAAATGGCAGATGTTAACTCTTTGGGGCGTCATGTTTTAGCTGAATTATATGGTTGCGCCTTCGAAACATTAAATGACCCAGAGAAAGTGAAGGGGTTCATGATCGATGCAGCCCTCGTGGCAGGAGCAGAGATCCGGGAGAGTGTCTTCCACAAATTCAGCCCTCAAGGGGTAAGTGGTGTAGTTGTTATTTCTGAGTCCCATCTGGCGATTCATACATGGCCCGAACTAGGCTATGCTGCATTGGATGTTTTCACATGCGGGGAAAGGGTTGACCCCTGGGATGCCTGTAAGTACCTCGTGGATAAGTTTAAAGCTGAGCATATTACAGCAACGGAAATGAGACGAGGTATCATCGAAACTGGCCAGAGGGCGGTTGTAAATCAATAGGAGGGCGATATTTATTTTAGTAAGTTTAATAAGCAAAATAAGCAAAAAATCCAGGTAATAAGCCTTACAAAGATTTAAAGTAAGGCTTATTATTTTTGTCCTCTTGTGGAATGATTATCAATTTCCTCCGGGTTTCTTCCAACAAAGTATTAGTTCCTGCCAATCAAATTCAATTCAAAAAGACTTGCTAGCCTAAGATAACAAAAAATCTTTTGGTGTTTAAAGAGGAATTATTAAGGAAAAGGAGAATAGAAATTATGAGAGATTATATGCTTTTAAGAGGGGGTCGCGATGGGCGAGGTAAATTTGTCTCAGGTACTGGATCAAAATCGGTCGTTTGTTGACAGGGTAATTGCGGAGAGCGGCCAGGATATTCGCCAGTGTTACCAGTGTGCCAAATGCTCTGGTGGATGCCCGGGCAGTACAGCAATGGATTACCCGCCAAACCAAATCATCCGGATGCTGATGCTGGGTATGAAAGATAAGGTATTGAAATCCCAAACAATTTGGGCCTGTATGGGATGCAATACCTGTACAACTCGCTGTATTAGAAATATTGAAGTGGCCAGTGTGATGGATACCCTGCGCCAAGAAGCAGTTAAAGCGGGTTATACTGACAAAGCAGCATCTGTGATCAGTTTCAATGAATCTTTTTTATGGACGGTCCGGAACTTTGGTCGGCTATTTGAAGCGGGTATGGCTATGATGAATAACACGAAAACTGGTAATTTTATGAAGGACATGCAGTTTGGATTACCGTTGATGCTGAAAGGAAAAGCGTCAATGTTCCCCCACCGAATCAAAGGACGCAGAGAACTAAAGAATATTTTTGAAAAGACATGCGGGGGGGGGAAATAAATGACAAAGTATGCCTTTTATCCAGGCTGTTCATTAGAATCCGGTGGTATTGAATATGGGATGTCTAGTCAGGCGGTTGCGGAGGCTTTGGGTATCGATTTTCTTGAGGTGCCTGATTGGAACTGCTGTGGTGCGTCTTCTGCTCACATGACAGACCATCTTCTGTCTCTTGCTCTTCCAGCTCGGATCATGGCTTTAGCTGAAACATTACCTGTGACAGAGATTATTGCTCCTTGCGCTGCCTGCCATGCTAGATTCGCTGCTGTAGAATATGAACTTGGCCGGGATGAGGAACTTAAGCAAAAGGTTAACTCACTTTTGGAGCGCCCTTATACTGGTAAGGTAAAACTGAGATATTTTATAGATGTTTTCTCCAATCCAGAGACACTAAAAGAGATAGAAAATAAAGTTAAAAAAAGTTTGAAAGGCCTCAAGGTTGCCTGCTACTATGGGTGCTTGTTTGTAAAGCCTCCTAAAATCATGAAATATATTGATGACCCTGAAAATCCCCAGTCGATGGATAACATCATTAGGGCTCTAGGGGCAGAACCTGTTCCCTGGCCCTATAAAACCGAGTGCTGTGGTGCATCCCTGGGAGTAACAAGTGAAGATCAATGTACAAAACTGTGCAATGATATTCTGAGGATTGCTAGGGATTCAGGAGCAGACTGCATTGCTGCTGCCTGCCCGCTTTGTCAAGCGAACCTTGATATGCGCCAGGTAACTGTAGAGAAAAAGTATGGTATCAGTTACAGGATGCCGATACCATTTTTTACACAGTTAATTGGGCTAGCTTTGGGGTTAAATCCGGTATCTCTAGGATTTAAAAAGCTTTTTGTCGACCCCGCGGGGATGCTGAAGAAAGTAGGAGTTGCTTAGAAAAACCGTGAAAATTGGAAACCGTATGTTCGACTATAAACAAGATTTAACAATAAGGGGTTCTTGTCCTGATAAGAACCCCTTATTAGTGGAGACAGATATTTTACATTGGTCCGGGGATCTTCCTTCCTGCTGGCAGCCGGTTGAGCGAGAACTCAAAATTACAGTGGTCCAACTGGAAGAGATACTGCGGCCTACTGGTCGATCTTTATTGAAGCAGCTGCTGCCACCATTAGACTTTGAATTTTTGCTCTCTCCGGCGCTGGTTCTTTTTTGTGAACATCTTTTTGCTAAGGAAGGTAAGTATCTGCCAGCAGTATTTATGGAACTAATATTTCTGGGGACCAGATTTCTTAACTTGGCAGGACAGCTTAAGGGCAAAACGCAGCAGTTGTACACCCTTACTGGTGATTTACTCTTCAGCCACCTCTATCACCTACTCTGGGAGTCAGGGCAACTTTCACTGCTGGAGGGGTTTGCTACATTGATCACTGTCATGAATGAAGGATTTGCGAAAAAAGAAGAATTCAGGCTGAAGGGATATCTCCCTGGAGAAGAGGAGATTCACCAATGGTTGTACAAGCAGTTTGGCTTTTTTTATGGTGAAAGCTGTGCCTTAGGGAGTCGTTTTGCCGGAGGCAGTGATAGTGAACAGTCAATTCTAAAGGAGTTTGGAATTGATTTTGGGATTGCTTTTGGAGCGAAAAGAAACGGTTGCAGTTTTTCGTTAGTTGAAAAATCCCTGGAAAAAGGATTGATTTCGCTGTCTTTGCTGCCGGAATCTCAGGGAAGAAGGGATTTAGAGTTTTTTGCCCGGGGAATCATAGCTGTGCCATGTAAGGCAGGGCTTGGTAACAAGGAAGACGATCAATAGCAGGGGTGATCATTATGACCTATCGAAATTTACATGAGTTCACTGCAGTTTTAGAGCAGAAGGGTTTGCTGAAGCGGATTAAGGCTGAAGTTGACCCAATATTGGAGATTACCGAGATTACAGACCGCATCAGCAAAATGGAGGGGCCAGCACTGCTCTTTGAAAGGGTGAAGGGTTCCCCCTATCCAGTGCTGATCAATGCCTTCGGGAGTTTTGAAAGAATGTCACTCGCCTTGGGTGTCCGAGAGCTTGATGATATTGGATCAAGGATCTCAGAACTTCTGCAGCTGCAGGATATGCCAGGTGGGTTATGGGATAAACTTAAGATCCTGCCGCGCCTTGCAGAAATTGGTTCCTGGGCCCCGAAACTGGTTAAAAACGCCCCCTGTCAGGATGTTATTCATCGCGAGGATGCTACTCTTGATATCTTTCCGGTACTCAAGTGCTGGCCTGGTGACGGAGGTCGTTATATTACGCTTCCCCTTGTGTTTACTAAGGATCCGGGTACAGGAGGACAGAACTTGGGGATGTACCGCCTGCAGGTTTTTGACGGTAGGACTACTGGAATGCACTGGCATATACATAAGAATGGGGCAGAAAATTACCGCAGGCACCAGAAGTTAGGTAAGCGCATGGATGTTGCAGTTGCTCTAGGAGGGGATCCGGCGACCATTTATGCTTCTACAGCTCCTCTGCCACATGGTATCGACGAAATGCTGTTTGCCGGATTTCTGCGCAAGCAGCCAGTGGAAATGGTTAGATGTGTCACTGTGGATC
The DNA here is from genome assembly GCA_937914965.1 of uncultured Thermoanaerobacteraceae bacterium. Taxonomy (GTDB): domain Bacteria; phylum Bacillota; class DSM-12270; order Thermacetogeniales; family Thermacetogeniaceae; genus CALGIY01. Next base: position 6,736 of record CALGIY010000131.1, read on the forward strand.
TAGAAGTACCTGCCCAGGCTGAGATTATCCTGGAGGGATATGTTGACC
>CALGIY010000132.1 GCA_937914965.1 uncultured Thermoanaerobacteraceae bacterium
CTTCCGATCTTGACCCTGACCCGGCCACACAGCGAAGTAGATCCCTGAACAACTAATTTCATGAAAGTTTCCCCCATTATGAATGAACTTCTATCTATTGAACTGTTGATCAAACTCTGCACAACTATAAGCGCACAGGTAATCTTTTCTGTACCTGTTATATTCTATCCAAAGATAAATATTCCTTTCTTACCTATTATGCTATTTTGCGGTTATCTCTAGACCTCTACATAACTGTGGTGGTAATCTTGGACAAACTCATTGATATCTACACCAAATGTCTTGTTTAAAGCCCTATCCATATTCTCCCCTTTCCCCAATTGCTCTAACAGTAAGGGGATACACTCAACACCATATTTGTTTACCAGGAATTCCACCAGATCCTCTGAGACCGCGTAGCTGTAGGCCTCCTGCTGCGAATCATCAAATTCCTTGTCCAGTTGGGCGAGAGACGTTTTCAAAGCTTCGGGGTCACCGACCTGCCCGACATCAACCCCAGCAAAGTGCTTTTCACCGAACTGCGCCACCCCTTCGGTCAGCCAGCGCGGGTAATTGCCGCGGGTTTTGTAATCCACCAGCAGATGGATGTACTCGTGGGCAAGGGGGCCCTGCTGTCGAAAAACTTGCTCCCTTTGCGCCGCTGTCAAATCACTAAGCCAGTCCTGCGGTGAGAGCAGTCTAATCACTCCGGCCCAGTAAACGCCCATGGCGCTTTCGCCGTTTCCCCATCCAAAAACATGGTTCAAGGATGACTTATCCTGATAAATGGCGACTGATACCTTCTTGTCTGGGAAACAACCGAAATATCTACCCAGCGGATAGTAGAGTTCATCCGCTTCCTGCAAGACTATCTGGGCAGTTTTTTCATCCCCTACTTTGTATTTTACTACAAAGTGCTCACCTTCGACTACATTCCAGTCCCTGGTCTCCCAAGAAAAAAGAAACTGGTGAACAACCCGCAGTATTGGGGAACCGAAAGTGTAAAGCTGTACAGGATAGATGATCACAAAGACTAAACATATGATCAGCAAAACAGCAAAAAAACGCCCCATCTCCAGTTCCTCCTCCTGCATCTAATTATACATGAAGTACGGAGGTTGTAGAGAGTCAAATAAAGCCAGCTTATAAGTAAGCTGGCTTTCATCTAAAATCGCTGTTCTGCTGAGAACTATTCTTTTTCCTGAAGTTCATCGACTCGCGATTGGGCATAATCCTTGGTTTCCTGATCAATAGTTGAGGAAGAAGCTATTTTTTTCCAGACATTCAGTGCACCCTTTGAATCACCCCAGGACTCGAGAGCCGTTGCCATTTGAATCAAAACCTGGATATTATCAGGATGCTGTTCTAGGATCTGCTCCATTTCAGCTGCCGACTGCTCCTTCTCTCCCAGCACCATATAGGCCCCGGCCAGTTCCAGGCGCATCTGCGGATCATCTTGGAGCTTCAGTGCCTTCTGGTAAAAGGTTGCTGCTCGCTGGATTGCTTCTTTGCCCTGGTCAGGTTTCTCATTTTGTAAATAAAGTTCCCCCAACCGTATCTCTACCCGGGCAAAACCGGTCAAAACGGCCAAGTCATCAGGATTACTGGCCAGCATCCCTTCATACTGCTCTCTCAGTGCTTCCTGCTTCTCAAGTTCTGTTTTGATTACCTCTTGTTGAGGAGAAGCAGCTTCAGGCTTCAGTTGATCTGCATCGGACCCCAGATACCAGGCAACAGTGCTCCCCAAAAGACCTACTGCGATCATCCCTACCAGGACCCAAAGCCCTATCTTGGCAAAGCTGTTCCGTGCTCGGAAAAATCCCGCCACCATTTTCGCCTCCCTATCAGAAGCATTTGATAAAAGAATTATACCATAATAAGGTGTACGGGAAAGTGCTAACGCAGATAGTTCATTGGGTTTCGCTGCGACCCATTGGCCAATACCTCAAAGTGGAGGTGGGGGCCAGTAGAATTCCCAGTGCTTCCGACTTTTCCGATTATCTGCCCACTACCCACACTCTGGCCAGTACTCACATTGATCGAAGAGAGGTGGGCATAACGAGTAGACAACCCATTCCCGTGGTTGATGGTCACCATTTTGCCGTACCCCCCCTGCCAGCCGGTTGAAGTAACACGCCCACCAGCCGCTGCACCTACTGCGGCACCATAACCAGCACCAATGTCGATGCCAGTGTGGAATCTCCCTCCACGGGGGCCATACCTGGAGGTAATACCCCCACCAACAGGCCAGCGCAGCACTCCGCCACCTGACCCTCTGCTGGCCAACATAATGTTTGTTCCCTTAGCTACAACTCGGGCTGCTGGTTTTTTTACCACTTGGCGCCCGACCTCCTGGCGCTGCACTACCTGCTGGTTCTGCCGCACTACCCGATAGGTCACCTTGGCCTCGCCGCTCTCCCCTGCTGTGACGACCTTAACCTGGCCCCATCTCAACTTAGAGTCTGATTTAGTCTGGACATCACAGGGAATGACTTCACTTGTGACCTGTGTGCTGGTAATGATGGCATTGATCAACGGCTCAACAGAGGCTAGTTTCAACTCCTGGCCGATGGACAGTTTTTCCGTAGACAACTCAGGGTTTGCCTTGTTGATATCTTCCACTATCAAGTCGTGGGCCCGGGCGATGCTCCAAAGGCTGTCACCATCTTTAACAACATATGGTTTTTCCTGAAGCTGTCCCCCCATCAGCATTTCAAGGGCATCTTCAACCGGAAGGATATCCTTTACAGCCAACTGCTTGGGCTGGAAGGTAATCTTTTCTTGAAACTCAACTTTCTCAATGGTCTCCTGGCTATTCTTAGGCAGCAGAGACTTTTGAAGGCACTGAAGCAGGCCCTCTCCCGCATCCTGGCTAGCCAGGGCCGCCACAGGTTTGTCGTTAATACACAGTTCCACTCCCTTGGTCATCCAGGGCAGGTCTTTGAGAGTTGACGCATAGTAGGATGATGGCCTGACCTCTCGCTTAGGGGCTAAGCAGTTCTTGTAGCGCAGAGTCCCTTCGAGAAAAACATCCTGCCCCAGATCCTTTTCCAGTTCTTGCTCTAAACTGGTCTGGAGCCTCTCTCCCATCTGCTGGGAAGCAACCAGAGCGATCTGTTCGTCATTATAATAGGCAGCATAAACTGCTTGTTTTTGATCCAGATAAATATTTCCCCCGATCAAAATAAGCCCGGCAACCACTGTTGTTACAAAGTAGGGCCTTTTCCAAAAACCCTGCTTGATGCCGCGCTTTCCGGTACGCAGGTCATGAACCAGGTCCAAAAGAACAACTCTGCCGAGCTTAAAATCATCTTTCATCCAGTTCAGGCGTTCTTGCCACCAGGGCCCCACCTCTCGACAAGATTTCCGTAAGTTGGGCAGCAGCTTACTTACACACTTTCCTTTATTGAGAAGTTGGCGCTTGCAAGAAAATAAAAAAGCGTTCTCCTTATTTTGCGATTCCATGTTTCCTCTCCTTGCCGCGGAATGAATTATGCCCCAGTCAATGCCGTACACCCCTGTGGGCAGTAACTTTCGTCTTCTGGCGTAAATTCTGCATAATGTACCGCTCTTTTTATAATACAGAAAAAGTTTCTACATAAATTTCTACATAAACCCGGGAAATCCTTCTTTCTTATCCATAGAAAATAAAACCATTATATCTTATGAGTGAAAAGTGCTGGTAGTTCTGCGGATTACAAAAGGGGAGGAAAAGGTGGTTTATCATGGAATTCTACCTGGATCTGCCGAAAATAAAAAAAAGCAGCCACGAAGGCTGCTGTCTAATTTTCCTCTAATGCCAAATAATAGAGTGCCCCTTGCAGCCGTGCTTGCATCACCGCACAGGCAAGTGAGAAAGGATGCAGGAGGTCACCTCCGTTTAAGATCGCCTGGGAATGACATCCTCCACCACACAAGTAACGAGCCCAGCAGGAAGAACAATCTTCTTTCCTGTAGATGTGTGCCTCCCGGAATTTATCCTGGAGCTTCCTGTTGATAATTCCTCTCTGGAGATCGCCCAGCAGGTATTCGGGATGTCCGACCAGCTGGTGGCAGGGGTAGATTTCCCCGGCCGGAGTAATCGCCAAATAATGGTAGCCGGCTCCGCACCCCGTCAAGCGTTTGGCCACACAGGGCCCCCCCAGCAAATCGAGAGAGTAGTGGTAAAAGGAAATACCCTTCCCTTTCCGTTCCAACTCCCGCAAGGCCCGCGCCAGGCGGTAGTATTCAGCCTGTAGTTCCGGAATATTCTCCTCCCGCAGAGAATAAGGCACATCCTTTGAGGCTACAACCGGCTCCAGAGAGATACTCTCTGCTCCCAGTCCGGCCAAATAACGAACATCATTGGTGAAGTCCAGGTTGTTCCTGGTGTAAGTGCCCCTGATATAGTACTCATCAGCCGCCCCAGCAGCCATAAATTCCCGGATGCGGTTAGCAACAACCTGAGAACTGCCGCAGCCACCTGGTGTCACCCGGTAAGCATCATGCACCTCTGGCCTCCCATCGCAGCTTAAAACGAAGCTGAAGTGATGATCTTTCATATAGGAAAGTTTCTCTTCATCGAGCAGGAGGGTATTGGTGCTTACAGTAAACTTCCATTTTTTATTTTGGCCATGCTCCTCTGCATAATCTACAGCAAATTTAATTCCCTCAAAATTAAGCAGTGGTTCCCCTCCAAAAAAATCCACGGTGAGATACTGATAGGGGGTCTCACTGATCAGGAAATCCAGGGCCTTCGTGATGGTTTCCCTGGACATAATTTTTTCCTGGCTGCGAACATTCTCCGGCACAAAGCAGTACCTGCAGGCCAGATTACAGTCATGGGCCATATTTAAACAGATGGCCTTGAGCCCTAAGTCCTTGCCGGGTACATAATCAGCCCACTCCTCACCTGGTGAAAAGAGAAGACCTGATTCCACCAAGTCAGTTATTTCTGCAGCTGCTTCTGCCGCCTGCGGACCAGTCCTACTATCGACGAAGGAACGGGCTTCTTTCCAATCTCCACACTCCATATAGCGCTGCACCAGTTCCCAGGCGACCTCATCCAGATTAAAAAGAGATCCGCTGTTTACATCAAAGGCCAGGTATAAGCCGCCTTCCTGGAATAGGTGCACACGGGATCTAAGGTCTGTTATTTCTTCGCGAGGTCGCAAGCTTGATTCCCCACTGTACACGATGTTTTGCAAGCAGACTGGCAGGACACCTGGCATTCCCCGCAGCCTTTACTAAGCCGCGGTTTCCTGAGGCTCCCCTCGACTACAGTCTTAATGTGTTTCTTTCCCTTCATTTCTCCTACCTCCAAACTTGATTTTATCTCTAGTTTATTTTATACCCGCCCTGGTAAATGTGCAAACCGTTGGTGCTCCACAACAATAGCAAAGTGTTCTCTTCTATTTATATGTAGAGTACAACGGTTTATCCCCTGGTGACATTTCCACCCCTACTCAGCAGGTACAGCAGTTCCCTCAAAAAGAGCGTTTAATAGCGGCTCTATTTTTCCTGTATCTGGCAAATAATAACTGATCCCATTCATGTACTGGGGTCTGCCAGGTAGTGTATAGCACTCCATCTGGGAACTGTCCAAACTCTTCATGGCTTTCCCTAAATCGATCATCTGAGCAGTGCTCAAGTTAGTTTCCACAGCTGAACGCATGTCCCCTGCCAGTTGTGGCGCTTTCCATATATTGCTTGGCTGCAGGGCCTCATCTGCCAGTGCTTTCAAAAAAACCTGCTGGTGTTTGATACGCTCAAGATCAGCCATCGGATAGCCCCGGAAACGGACGAAAACCAGGGCTTGCTCCCCCTTCAAGCGGTGGGTACCAGGTGGGAGGTCGATTGCCTTGCTAATTTTCTCGTCTACTTGAACAGTGACACCTCCAAGGGTATCAACGATCTTCTCAAACCCCTGGAAATCAGTTGCCAGGTAGTATTTGATTTCCCGTCCCAGCAGCAGGCTGACTGCTTCCAGAGCTCCATCAGAACCGCCCTGAGCATAGGCGGCATTGATCTTGTCCTTCTTCCCGCGTACCGGCACATCAGTATATGTATCTCTAGGAATAGAGAGCAGCCTGACGCTCTTATCCTTCGGATTCATAAAGCACAGGATTATGGTATCAGAACGCCCCACATCCTTTCCTGTTTCCCGGTCAACGCCAAGCAGAAGTATCGGTACAGTTTTTTCAGATTTCACTCCGGGGACCAGATCGTGTCGGAGTAAGCCCAAATACCATGCAGCTGCGCCTACAGCAAAAAGAAAAATCAATAATACTACAGCACACCCACACCCACACCCGCGTTTCCTGGGTGGATGCTGTTTCCTTCGTCCCTTCCCAGAATCTTTTGCCAGAACATTTACTGCCTTCCATTCTCTCGTATCTTCCCAGTCGCTAGAACTCAATTTTCTCCCCTGCCCTTAATTAAATGCCGGAATAAATAGATGCTAGATACCACAAATTCCTTTTTCCGACTTCTGGCTTCCAACAGTACGACATACTTTTCGGCATATTGATACAAAATCCCTGCAGTCCCTCCGTAAAAAAAGACCCCTCTAAGAGGGGGGATACTATTAAATGATGCCGGAGACCAGAGATCGGGTGTCAGATTGTTGTTGGGACACTTCTGGCTTCCGACCCCTATTTCCAGATTTGTTCAATGGTAACATCTTTAAAGTAATAGTCGATAATTTGATCGTAGGTCTTGTCCTGTTTGGCCATATAGTAGGCTCCCCACTGGCTCATGCCTACCCCGTGGCCAAAACCGCGCCCGGTCATCTGCAGCGTCCCTCCCTGCACTTCAAAGCGCTCGAGAAGGGTCGACCGCATCCGCTCGGGACCCAGGCCCAAACGCAGGGCTGGACCGCTGATCTTTGAGTTCCCTAAGCGGACCAGTTCTGCCCGACCCGAAGGACCCTTTTTAACGATGGCTACACTAGTAATCGCCCCCGTGTCCTTACCTGTCTGCTTCATAAATGCAGCACGCACCTCATCTAAGGTGAAAGATACCTTCCAGGTCTTATCCTCGGGTTTGGCCACCTTTTGCCCTGGGTCAGAGATGCTCTTGATATAGGGAGTTGGCTCCTTTTTAAAGGCCAAACCCTCTAAAGCTGTTGCTGTCTTTCCCCCAGCATTAGAGTGAAACCAGGCCCGTATATACTTCCCATTGTACTTAATCACCTTGCCCCTGGTCCTTTTGACCGCATCCCGCACCTTGGGATTGATACGGGCAGGGTCATAGGCTTGGAATTCCTCTGTGCTGGTAGAAGCATCTGCACCATGCTTGGGTACACCTTTTTCATACTTGATCTTGTGGAGAGTAAAGGTGCGTGCCAGGACTGACTGTGCAGCCAATGCCTCTATCGGCCAGGTGGGCTCCATCTCTGCAGCCACCACCCCAGCGATGTACTCCTCGAATTTAATCTTCTTCTTCTGGCCGGTCTGATTATCATATAGTGTTATTTCCGGTTCCCGATATCGAAATTCATCGGTGGCCTTCTTCGGCAGCGGCTTCTCTTGCGGCTTCTTACAGCCAAATGCAGATACTGCCAAGATGATCACAACTGCCAAGGCCAATAAACAAAGGGGTGTTCGTCTCATCAAAAATCCCTCCCTGTTCTCCAGTGGTATCTTTAGTATGAGCAGGAGGGATTTTGAGTATACCAGATGTCGTCCCTATTAGTCAGATTGACCTCCCACAGCAGTTACCTCCAGGGTATTGTACAGTGTCTTCGCTTGAGCCGCGGGAATATTGCGTTCAGGGACCAGCAGCACCTCCACCTGGGTCACTTTTCTACCCCAGGACAGTGTAATCACATCCTCAATATTAACCTCACTACCGGGCTTGGCAACTTTGCCATTGATTTGGACGCGTCCAGACAGGCAAGCTTCCTTAGCACTGGCACGCCTTTTAATCAACCGGCTCACCTGTAAAAACTTATCAAGTCGCACTGCTTTTTGATTCTCCTTTGCAAATTGAAGGGCAGCCTTCTGCCAGTACTAGAACCAGCAGGAGGATAAATGCCCAAATTATGAGATCAGGGTAGGTTACAGGAGGGTCGCTGGAGCGGGATAAAAACTGATACAGCCTGCTTCATAACAACCGAAGTTGCTCCGCAGGCCGCGCCATTTCAAAAACAATTTCATCCCTCTTCCTGCAGCCAGGAATAAGGTAATTAACTGACTGAATCTTTGAGCGCCTTGCCAGCACGAAAGGCCGGCACCTTGGTGGCAGCTATCTGAATCTCTTCCCCAGTCTGTGGATTGCGACCGGTCCTGGCTGCCCTTTCTCTTACCTCAAAGGTACCGAATCCAACCAGTTGTACTTTCTCTCCCTGGGCAAGCGCCTCTTCAATAGCAGCGAAAACTGCATTTACAGCTTTTTCTGCATCCTTTTTGGCGATGCCTGCCTTTTCAGCTACACTGCCGATTAGTTCTGCCTTGTTC
>CALGIY010000133.1 GCA_937914965.1 uncultured Thermoanaerobacteraceae bacterium
CGGGGAGTCCGGGAGTTACACCCGGCTGCATAGATTTAGAGTCTATGCGATCCTGTCGATCCACTCCCCGCATGATAAGCTAACTCTTTTTCTTCACTGCTAGGGCCAGCATTGCTGCCACTCCAATTTGTAGGGGATCATGGACATACCTTCCCTTAAGAATCTCACAAGATTCTAAGGTCAGCCCCAGGGGAACCCCAGGAAGGGCCATCATCACTCCAGGATGCAGGTCACTGGCTAAAAGAAAGTTTCCCTGTGGGGTGGCATCGATGAGGTACCTGTACCTGGCCAGTGCTGAACCCCGCTTTAGTTCTACAGTAACTGCCGGATCTCCCTCAAAATCTCGGGTTTTGGTGGGGTCCACATCGAAAACCGCAGCCCTCGCCTCAAGCAGCTTAAGATATTTCAAGATCTCTCGCCCTACAACACCTGCTCCCAAGACAAGTACTTCCCTATCCTTTAGTCCTCCTGCCATCCCGGACAACGCCGCCACAAACCCCCTGGCAGTGGCTACATTATTATCTGCCACTGTACCAGTGTGGGTATTAAGAGCAATAAACCTGCTGTCATCGGCCATTAACAAAATATGTGCTCCCCGGGAAACCCCTTCGGCCATACCAGCAACATCACTTTCTGTAGTTTCAAAGGCTTGGACACCCAAGTGGCAGGCAATACCCTGGACCACCTGAACAAAACAGGGAATAACACCTTCCCCGGTTGTGACAGGGATTACAGCGACAGTGTTTCTCACCGCCGCGTTCATAAATTCATCCTCTGAAATTCCTGCCGCGGAACAGGCTATCTGCCGCAGAGTCATCCCAGTTTTTTGTTCCAGTTCCTGGTCATATCGATTCAATTGGCAGGTGATTCCTACCACATCCTGCTGCACAAGACGGGTCATAATGTATCCTTCTCCTAGTTAAATATTTAAACGGGCTCCGTCAAGATAAGATAAGCTCCGCCCGGCCCTGCGGATATTCTGGTGTCCCTTCAAGGTCACTACCAACCGCTCCAGACCGAAACCAATCCCAACCCAGGGGTCAACAATCCCCCACTGTTCATCTAGTCTGTGAGGGCCCCATGCCCCAGAACCCAGTTCCAGATCCCCTGCCATTACATCCACAGTGTCCCCGTAGACATGGCAGACATTATTGATCAGTTTGTAGTCCTTTATACCGGCGGCATCCATAGCCAGTGCCGCCAGTTCCTGCAGTCGCTCCTCCTGCCGGCCCTCCAGATCGTCCACCTCAACAAGATTCAGCATTGTAAACTCATTTAAATGATAGGCACCCTCCGATTCCTTGCGGAAACAGGGGCCAACCTCAAAGATCCTTACAGGCTTCCCCCAGAGACGCACTAAATCCCGCAACAAGTGATAGAGGTTGGGCGCCAGCATCGGGCGCAGGCAGCGGTCCTGTTCCACCCAGAAAACCTGTTTGTTTAAAGGGTGATCCGGAGTAATAGTCATCCTAGAAAGCATACCCCGAGAAAGAAGAACCGGTGTCACCACCTGTACAAAACCCGCTTCAGTGAGCCGCTTCACAAGCCGGCTCTCCACCTCACAGATCAAAGGGCGCCTGGTGGTGTCCTTTAATACCTGAAGCTGCTCCTTGTTTTTGGCAACCTGAGCCTGTTCTATTTTCTGAAAAGCACGGTTCCGCTCATTAGTATCTGAAAAAACCTGATCAGCTGCTTCCCCGGCGTCAAGCTCGCTGAGGCGCTGTTTTTGCGTAATGGTCCAGGTAACACTCATGCATTATTCCCCCTAAATACTTTTCTGCCAGTGGTTCTGATGGAGCTGCCTTGGCGTGCGCTCTCTTACCAGTTGGTCACTCACGGACTCAGGTTCTCACATCTTTGAGGGTCGAGCCGTAGTGCTGCGCAAACTGGGTAGAAGCAAACTTCTCGAGCTTCCAGGATGGTATCTTGCAAGCCCGGCACTCTTTGAAAAACCATTTATTGCGCAGCCACCTTGCCGCCCGGCTATTCTTCGAAAGTCTGACAAGGAAAATGTGGCCGCAGTGGGTGGTAATCTCGGCGTAGCTGCCTTTTTTGGTAATCTTCCTGATACCGTGCAAGACACCGGTACGTGACGGCCAAAGCTTGATCTTATTTGCCAGCAGGTAAAAATCGACCCTTTTCCTGTAGTACCTTTTCTTCGGTTTACTCAGCTTCCCCGCCTCCCTGGTATAGTGCTGGTTGATGAGTTTCCTTCTTGATTCTAGAGAGTACTGCACAACGCTTTTCCCAAACCTCATTCCTACTGGCAGCAGTTATGATCAGTGTTGCCACCCAGCTTTTCCGTCCTGGTGTAAAATTGGTCAGTGCCTCATTGGCACCAAAAAAATCACTTACAAGCGCTAGAGGGCCCGCACCAGCCATAATATGCTCACCAAGAAACTCGATTTTTCCCGGAGTGACCAAAATATGTTCGTAAATTACAGCTTTACAAGGAGTAAGTTCAGGTGTCAGCGATTCTCCTCTTGTATAAAGATTTGCTAACAGTTCCAGCATATTGACTCCTGTGGAGTGGTATACAGCAGTTGGTGTCTGGCTGGGCAGTCTGGCATCTATCTCCAGTACTTTGAGCACACCCCGCTGCTCAATAACCTCCACATCCATAATTCCAGTAAGATTGACCAGTCCAGCAATTTTTATCGCTGTTTCCCTGAACTGATTAACCAGTGAAGGTGGTAGATCTGCAGGGGCTACAACCCTCTTGCAGTCGAAATCTTCATCCATTTCCAGGGCAGTTACCTGCAGGGGAATATATATTCCCTCGAACCCGATTACTTCCAGGGAATATGATTTACCCCCTATAAACTCCTGCATGATGTAGTCTTCTCCTGATAATCCTATCTCCTGTAGAAAAGACTTCAGTTCCCGCTCCGTGGCGATCTGGCGCACACCTCTGCTGCCGCTGGAGCCATCAAGTTTGGCGATCAACGGAAGACCACAGTCTGGCCAGTAGAGAGGGGCGGGAACTCCATGCCGTGCAAAAAGAGCATCACTTTTTTTCTTTGAAGCGCTGATTTCATAGGCAGACTCATCCCAGGCCATAGGAACCCCCACTTGTAAGGAAGCCTCAGCAAGTGCCATTAGGACCTCCTGGTTCTCAACAGCAGAGATAATCAAGTCCACATCCTGGCACAACTCCAGGAGAGCCATGCGGTCCCTTAGCAAATCAAGCTGCCGGAAGGAACTGCAAAGTCCTGCTGCTGGTGAGGTGGCAGCCTTGTCCACCAGCACCACATCCATACCAGCCTTTTTTGCCAGGTATGCGGCCTCTACTCCCTGCAGTTTTCCACCGGCAACCAAAATCCTCATTTTCATACCCCCACAGCTTCCCTGGCTTTGTACCCCAACTTCTCCCTCTGAGCCAGAACCCAAGCTGAATACTCCTCTTTGGTGGCAGCTTTAAGACCGATTTCATCCAGCACAGGTAAAACACCCTGTACGGTCCGATACCCTTCATCTATATCCCTCTTGCTCTGGGCCACACCAGCAAACCCCAGGGAAGGGGGGATGATTGATGTGATCACATTAGCCCCTGCATTGAGCCGGGACCGCAAGCCAGCAAATCCATCCACATCAAGAGAAGCAGGGATCAGCCGTTCTGGGAAGAGAAGGCGCAGTACCGCAATTATCTTTAATTCTTTCAAACGGGAAGGGGTAGACTTAGCCTCCAGAGGGGTTCCCATCTGGGGAATGAAACTCATGACCCGCACCTGGTGAGCGCCCAAGTCGCCCATTCTTTCCAGGGAGAGAGCAATATCGCTGGTAGACTCACCTACCCCAGCCAGGATTCCCTCCTCAACTAGGAGTCCGCTGTTCATTGCCTTTTGTTTGGTGGTGTAACGCAGGTCATAACTCTGGTCAAGGCGCAGTTTGTCGAACAACTGTCGGTTGTGGGTCTCCTGATAGCAGGCGTACCAGTCAGCACCTGCTAGAGACAAACCATTCAATACATCACCGGTAACAACCCCCGGGGATGCCATAACCATGAGCCCGGTCTGTTTTTTTACTTCTTTAACCAGGTCAATCAGGGGACCAAAACCTCCATCATCCCTATACAGAAGAGGATCTTCCCCTGATGTAAGGTCGATCAAGTGCACACCAGATTCCGCAAGTTCCAGGGCGGCATCCAGCACCTCTCCTTTACTCTTGCGGTAACGGTAACTCTGACTGTTAGATTTCCTATAGAAACAAAAGGTGCAGTCATTACGGCACCAGGTCGAAAAGTAAACAAAACCATAAAGAAATATCTTCTTCTCAAAATACCTGTCACGAAGAGCACAAGCCGTTTCGAAAAGATTGTTGATTTGATCCTGGTTGGTTATGTCCAGAAGAAACTCGACGTCTTGTCGGGAAAGGGGCCTTCGCTCACTGGCCTTCTGTAAGATGTTGTGAAATCTGTAGAACGACTCATCCATGACATTCACTCCTGTCAAGGGACGGGCGATCTTTTATACTGTGAAATATTGTAGAACATCTGTGCTACACTGCGGCATCATTTGCAAAGTATGTCCCTAGATAATATTGGTTGCTACAAAAATATATTAAATTGGATTATAGCCATAGCTTCCCGTACTAATATCTTCATAACTATATCTCGTTATGTCACATGAACAAATAGTTGTTTTATCTTACAGAGATGTATTCACAATATTTACATTGGTAATTAATACTGCGAATTACAATCTCTATTCGACAGCTATCGACAATACTCCTCCCTGTCTTTTTACATTATGCCGATCTCATCTTCGATGTAGATAAAAACCTCCCCTCTACTCTTGAGAGAAGGGAGGCATACAGAGTTTAAATATATTTTATTTAGTTAAAATTCAAATTTTTTCTGGCGATATGCTTTTAAGTAGTTGACACAGTATCCATCCCGTCCGGCGAGAGTTTCCGCAGCAATCAGGCTAGCCATCATCTGCTTGTCCAGGGGATTGATGATCAAACCATCCAGCCCTCTGGCAACAGCCATCACAGCACAGTTCTGGTTCAGCAGTTTCCGCAGCGGCAGTCCATATGAGATATTGGAGAGCCCGCAGATAGTGTGTACTCCCTTAAATTTTGTCATGATCGCTTCAACAGCATTCAAGAACTCCACACCAAAGTTGCTCTTTGTGGAGATAGGCTGCACCAGCGGGTCGACATAGATATTTTCGAGCTTGACATTGTTTTGGACGAGGCCGTTAATCAGTTTGTCAGCAATCCTAACCCTATCCTCTGTAGTCTCAGGCATCCCCTCATCACTCATACAGAGGGAGACCACCTTGAGGTCGGTTCCGGCGACAACCGGGAGAAGTGCATTATAGCGTTCCTTCTCCAGGGAAATAGAGTTAATCATAGCGGTTCCCTTGTGGATGGCAAGACCTCTTTCGATTACTTTGGGATCAGGACTGTCAATACAACAAGGAGCATCTACAGCATCCTGGACATTCCTGACCAGCCACTCCATATAGTCCGCTTCTTCTTCCACAAAGATGCCGGCATTAACATCAATGTAGTTTGCCCCTGCCTCAAACTCGTCTCGAGCGATTTTCTTGATTGCTTCGGCATCCTGGGCTTCAATAGCTGCAGCGACCGGTTTGCGGCTTGCGTTGATCAGTTCACCTACGATTATCATTTTCATCCTCCACTTCATTTTCTGTGAATTTGTCACAATACGTTTTCAGATTCCCCCAGGAGCATGCGATGATATCATTGGTTTTTCCCCTGCCCCCGAAACCATTGTGCAAAAGTTACCTCCCAATACAAAATTAGCGTGGAAAATAAAAAATCATAGAACCTAGGAAATTATAACAAGTGATTACCTGCAATTTAATGCAGGTAATCACTCTCAACAACGTACTAAGCTAACAATTTTTTACATAATTCCGTAGCTGAAGCTGCATCTTGTGCGTATCCATCTGCTCCGATTTTTTCGGCGAATTTATGAGAAATGGGTGCTCCACCAATGATCACTTTTACCTTGTCTCTGATACCTGCTTCTTTTAACGCCTCGACTGTATCTTTCATTTTATTCATAGTTGTTGTCAAAAGCGCTGACATAGCAACTATATCTGGATTGTCTTTTTTAACATGCTCAACAAATTGCGCAGGAGTTATATCCACACCGACATTGTCAACTGTGAAACCAGAGCTGTCCAACATCATAGCTACCAGGTTTTTACCTATGTCGTGCAAATCCCCTTCTACTGTTCCGATGAGAACCTTACCAAAAGAAGGCATACACTCCTGGCCAAGCAAAGGTTTTACAATCTCTATACCCTCATTCATGGCTTTTGCAGCCATCAAGACTTCCGGCACAAACATCTCACCGCTTTTAAAGCGCGGGCCTACAATATCCATTCCAGCAATCAGGCCCTGATTGATAATATCCAAAGGTTTACTGCCCGCATCTACTAATTTTTGCGTTATTTCTTTTACTTTAGCGTCATCACCGCTGATTACTGCATTGCAAAGATTTTCGTAACTCATTTTTTAGTCCTCCTTGTTATTAATTAGATATTAGATATAATGTTTCCTGAAATAATAAGAATTTCAATACCGGCAATAAGTAATATCCCAGGTTCGGATTTTAAACCTTTTCCTCCTTTCTGTTTATTAGGAACTTCCAGGGTAAATATTTAAAAATATTTTTTTAATTACAAGTATTTTAACATATTTGCAATAAT
>CALGIY010000134.1 GCA_937914965.1 uncultured Thermoanaerobacteraceae bacterium
GTTCCTTAAACAGAAGGTAATTTTCAGCTTAAGGAACGCAGTTTTGGAACCTTTTCCCGTTCGATTCCCCTTCCTGCCCAGATCAAACCGGATGAAGCAAGTGCCAGGTATAAAGACGGCGTTTTGGAAATCACACTTCCAAAAGTAGAAATCCCCAAAGGGCGCATATTAAATATCGAAACAGATTAACTGTGGGGGGCCTAACCCCCCCCTTGTTGTTGATTAAAAAAAGATGTTAAACGTGAATCCCGTTGTGATCGCCACAATAAAAATAGTTATGACAAAAGCAGCCAGCAGTTTGGGCTTGAACATCGAAGCCAGCAGGGTTACCTCTGGAATACTGGCTCCAGCACCACCGATGATCAGCGCAGCAACCGTCCCCAGGGCCATCCCTTTTTTCATCAGTGTCAATCCAATCGGAATAATTGTTTCCGCTCTGATATACATAGGAATGCCTATAACAGCAGCAACAGGTACAGCAAAGGGGTTTTGCGGCCCAGCAACTTTAACAATCCAAGCAGAGGGGATAAACCCATAGATCACAGCACCAATGGCAGTTCCTAATACCAGGTAGAAAAATACCTGCCGGAAAAGTGCCCAGGCCTGGATTGCTGCTCCCTTGAATTTCGGTTTGACCTCTTCCCACTTACTGCTTCCCTGCTCTGAGGTCAGATCCTCAAGATCATCCAAATTGAGTTCCAGGGTTTCACAGCAGCCCGAGCCCGAATTTCCCAGGTCCAGTTCCTCAGTTCCGCAGCACGATGTGCTGCAGCAGCTAGCTGTACTAACAAGACCGAGTTCCTTTACCTCGCTGGCCAGGCCGATCCTTTCCCAAACCGCACCCCCTGCAGCTGCCAAAATAAAGGTAATGACCGCATATACTAAAGTTACCCGCCATCCAAAGAGGGCAAGGAAAAGTCCAATAATAATCGGGTTCAAGACCGGGGATGCCAGTAAAAATGACATGCACGAACCGAAGGGAACCCCACTGTTAAGCAGGCCCACCAGAATCGGGACAGTAGAACAAGAGCAGAAAGGTGTCAGGGCGCCAAATGCAGCCCCAAGAATATTACCCAGGCCGCGTTTCGGCTTCCCCAAAACCGCACGGATTTTTTCATCTGGGACAAACTGCTGAATCAATCCCACTAAAAAGGAAATACCGATAAAAAGCAGGATCAGTTCAGCGAGGATTACCAAAAAATACTGCCCTGCTGTAGCTAGGTTATTTAGATGCACTTCTTCCATCCCCCTTTTGTGTAGACCTAAGGCTTTCGATAATGTCTTGCGCAGTTAGAAACCGGCAGCAGCTGCTGAACCACTGCTGGATATCTTTATTTAAACTATAGTAAGCCCAGGTTCCTTCTGTTCTCTTATCAATCAAGCCAACTTCCACCATCAATTTCAGATGGTATGATACCAGTGGTTGTTTTTGCTCCAGCAAATCAACCAACTCACAAACACACTTTTCACCATCCCTGAGCAAAATGAGGATTTTCAAGCGCAAGGGATCGGCCAGTACTTTAAATTTGGCGGCATAACTTTCAAGATATTTGTCAACCATTGGAGATGCATCGCCTCCTTTACAACAGCATATATCAAAATTTCTTGATATATTGCCTATACATATATTAACCATTTTTGATTTAATGTCAATAGCAATCTTCAATTTTCCAGGTCTATACCGGTCCCTGCATCTTTTTGCTGGCAACATCCTGCCGTTTAAACATTAAATGCTGGTAGGGTGTCAAGGGTTCATCATCTTCATAAATAATATCGGTGAAATACGTGCATTCGTCGCCTGCTGCCATCTCTTTTTCTGTCAGCTTCTTGCTGAACCATTGGCACTTATTATTCTGGGAGCTAAACAGACCGCATTTTTCACATTTGGACATTTGGTATCTCTCCTTTATCTTCCACCGATCAGGCGGCTTCCATCTTCCCATTTACCGTATTTACTTTTGGCAGCCTTTGTCCTCAAAGCAGCTAGCCACCTGGGCCAACTCTCTTCACCTCTCCACATTTGATAGCTCTTTTATGCTGCCGATTCACCTTGCGGTGTGAAATACTTTCGGCCGAGACTCAAGGCCACATTGACCAGGCCGATCATCACCGGGGCTTCAATGAGCGGTGTCTACTTATTTTCTTGTAAGAGTTCAGAGATGGCGCCGGCAATCTTGTCAAAAGAGAAACCACCGTGGAATTTTGGTTTGCCGTTGATAACAGTCAGCGGCAGGCGCACCTTAGGCAGTACCTTGGTAATTTCCGGGTAGTTTTTCATCTCCTCAGTGTCGACATCAACATAATAAAATTTTATACCCTCTCCAAACTTATCTAGGAGCGCTGCCTTCAGTTCTCCTGCTTCCTCCTGCATTGTTTTTGCCGGGCCACACTCTGAAGGTGTCCCACAACTACAACCACAACCGCAAGCCTCAACAGGTGCGTTAGTCCCAAAAACCAAAACTTCTACCTCTTTCATTTCATCATCCTCCTTGATTTATTGAACATATTTATTTTAACCCTTAGACCCTCTACTATCCCACCGGGACAGCTAGGTGGGTAAATGTCATTTCCTTGTGGAGATTTCAGTCTCCCGGATCAGGAGGTATTGGTAGGTGGTATACTCCTCCTCTGGCATGAGCTGGCTGAAATAGAGGCAGCCCCAATCCCAGTCGGTTTCATTTGATTGCCTGATCCTGTTAAATTTGAGGCAGAGAAAAGTACCCTCCGGTTCCATTTTTTTAGCAAGAGCACATACCCTGCAGGTCTTTTCCACTGCTAAAGCCTCCTTTTCATACGAAGAATACATATGCCTATATGGTGATATTACCATATCGTTGAAGATACTTCAATCATAATATTAAGGCACCTAACAACCACGGACGCAACTAAACTTTTCGCATTTCGACATCTGGAATCTCTCCTTTATTTACTTATTCTCTTGTAAGAGTTCGGAGATCGCACCAGCAATCATGTCAAAAGAAAAACCACCATGAAATTTCGGTTTGCCGTTGATAACCGTTAGCGGTAGGCGTACCTCAGGCAGAACCTTGACGATTTCTGGGTATTCTTTCATCTCCTCAGTTTTGACATCCACATAATTAAAATTTTTAACTTCTACAAACTTCTCCAAGAGAGCCTTCAGTTCCCATGCTTCCTCCCGCATGGATTTCGCCCCACAACCGCAAGTTGGTACATTAGCCCCAAAAACCAAAACCTCTACGTCCTTCATTTCATCATCCTCCTAGTAAATATAAGAACATATTAATTTTATTCTCCGCCAACCACCGGGACAGCTGCGTAGGTATTGTAAGGCCTACATACCTATATGGTAATATTAACATACTGTTATGACTGCTTCAATCCATTATTTAAAAAAATATTTCCCCACCGCAGAACAGATCCCCGTTTCTTCTAGTCGGAAAGTTTTCAGCTTGCCAAGTGGCGGTATTATTGAGATTATATGGGCACATGACACGATCTATATAAAACATGAATTGAAAAAACAAATTGTAAGTTTATAAAAGATCCCGAGTAGTTAATATAGAGCCTATTCCGGAAGAGGCGAATCAATTGCAGGGAAAACGTTACTATTGATGAACTTAATAAGACCGGGAAAATAATTGACACAGCGGTTGCGGCCGGTGCCAACAAGGTAGAAAACATTCAATTCCTGAAAAAAGATACAGGACCAGTACAGCGGGAAGCACTGCAGAAGGCCTGCAAGGAAGCACGCCTCAAGGCTGAAGCTATGGCTGCAGGACTGGGGGTAAAACTAGGGAGTATTGCTTCTGTAGAGGAAAGCAGCAGCAGTTCCACCCCTATCCCCTTTTACAGAAACGATGTCAAAACTATGGAAGCGGAAAGTGCCCCCACCACTATTCAACCAGGTGAACTAGAGATCAGTGCCCGTGTCACAGTAGTCCATCACATCAAATAACCCGAATCTTAGGCTTCTTTCCCAGAATTAAAACCGGCCCCTCACGGAGCCGGTTTTAACATCTACAACGCCAGCGTTCCTGTAGGCGTCTTGAGGAGTTTGAAGATATGCTCCTCTTCCCCGGTCAAGGCACTTATGTAAACTAGAAAGGTGTCCCCTTTCATCTCTGCCTTAAACTCATAGGTCAGCAGTTCATGTTTACCTGTGGTAGGAATAACTGCCATCCTCTCTGCCACTACTTTGAGTTCTGGGTTTATCTTCTGTCGTGCTTCATCCATAGTGAGCCTGGGTTGGGGAAGGTCGCGCTTGTGGTGGGACATCAGGAAACCCAGGGCATCATATCCCAGGATTTGGCCGTTATCCAGTGCCACTTGAACCTTGATCAGGTCCGGGTAGATAACCACATCCCCCTGTTTGTAAGCAAAAGAAATCGTAAGAATATTGCGCATCCTCATGGTATAGGTGGGAACCATATCCTTGATACCCCGCGACTGCAGGAAATCCTCAGCCAGGGTACTGGCTTTAGAATCGGAAATCTTAATACTGGCTACCGAACGGGGATTAATGTAATACACCATATGCCCGCCCTTTTTGGTAACATTAGCCGAAATAACATCTCCATCATTTTTTCCAGTATGAAATTCGACACTGAAAGCAGGTATTTTCCCGCGTACAGCCCCGGTACTTTTGGTTTCAGTGATCTTCGCATTCTTAAAGTCAATAAAGCGGCGGGCAATCTTCTGGGCCTGATCAGCAGTGATCCCTTTCCCAATTACTCCCAGGGGCTTCGCCCGTTCAAGATGGTCGGAAAAGGGGCCATCATAAATTAGAACAGGTATTTCCTGCAGTTGACTATCCACCCGGCGAAAAGTGTTATCCACCGCAGACGAAGACCCCTTGGTAAGGTTGCTTCTCAGCCCCTGCTTCACCTCTCCCCAGTGAAAGCGCCCTGCAGCTGCTTGGCGCTCTACAGCCATCATTTCCTTGTTGAGAGAGCCCGCCTTCTCATAGAGTTCCCGCATGGTCTTACGGTCACGCTCGGTGAGTTTTTTCCCTTGGTCCTGTTTGGTAATGGAGTAGGAATAATCCCCCACCTGCGACAGAAACTTAGAGGTCCGGGACACTACATTGTGCGACAGCGGAAGTTGATGCAGGTTTTCCTGGGCTGCATTGGCATTAGACCAAAGGTCCGAAAAAAGGGTATCCATATTATTGGTTGAACCACTGGCAAGCCCTTTGGAAAGAAGTGCCTCCACATTCTTGCTTCGCTGCAGTGACTCATAAAAAGCCCTGTTGTACTTGTTTTCCAGCGCGGTTTCAGCCTTGCGCTTCGCTTGCACTTGAGTAACGCCCCAGAAAGCTGTTAATCCCCAAAAAACAGCGAGTGCGATAATGGCCGTTGTGTAACGATTTCTCATTTCCGTTCCCTCCTATCTTCCAAAAACGTGGTTTCCGATCTGGGCAATGATTTGGCGTGACCAGATCCAGGGGCTGACCGGTTTAGAAGGATTCCAGAAAAACAGGGCTCCATAAGTAGGATCCATTCCACTAAAGGCATCCCCTGCAGCCCGCACCGCATCATCTGAGGGTGCAAACTGCCAGATAAGACCGTTGGACACCGATTCAAATGCATAGGGCTCAAAAATTACACCAGATAGGCTGTTTGGGAATGACGCACTGCGCGTCCTGTTCATGAGAACAGCTCCTACAGCCACCTTCCCCAGGTAGGGCTCATCCCCGGCCTCACCCTGAATTACCCGCGCTAGCAGCTCCATGTTATCTGCATTGGACTCTGGGCTGGCCTCTGCCATGTTTTTACTAGCATCAAAATAGGATGCGGTATTCGGACCCCCCTGCTGCCAAACAAGATACCCGGCACATGAAAACAGCAGGAATACGGCAATAGCGATGGCCAAGTGGTACTGTGGTTTTTGCAAATCCATTGGAAAAACCCCCTATTAATGCAGGTATTGTTAAACGTTTATAATGTGTGAAGAAGTTACCTACTTTATGCAGAACTAGAGAAAACAAAGACAACTTTCTATTAGCATTATCACCACATGTTAATTCAATGTCGGGAAGGCCTTGTACTTGAATTCTAAAGAGGAAATACAGGGTTAATAGCGAAATTTTCTATAATACAATATTTGTCGAGGCGAAAAACATGGTTGTTCTTGAATCAAAAATTCGTTCTGGTCTTACCAGGTTGAAAGTATACGGGGACCTGGTAATGTTCAGCCACAGCCTTTTTGCTCTTCCCTTTGGCCTGATCGGGATGCTGCTGGCTGCTAACGGGCTTCCCCCAGCCCGGGTCTTCTTCTGGATCATTGTCGCATTGGTGGGGGCACGCAATGCCGCAAATGCATTGAACCGCTTGATCGATGCCCACTTCGATGCTTTAAACCCTAGGACCGCCTACAGGCACCTGCCGCGAGGGCTTGTTTCCGGAGTAGAGGTACTCATTCTCAGCATCGTCGGCTTCGCCCTGCTCCTGCTGGCCTCATGGCAGTTGAATCCGCTTTGTCTGAAGCTCGCTCCGGCAGCCCTTTTTATCCTGGTGATTTATTCCTATACCAAGAGGTTTACCTGGGCCTGCCACCTGGTGCTGGGCTTTGCCTGTGGGATCGCGCCAACCGCTAGTTGGTTGGCGGTTACCGGAAGCTTTGCCTTCCCCCCTATGCTCTTGAGTGCCGCAGTAATGTGCTGGGTAGCGGGTTTTGACATCATTTACGCCACTCAGGATGCAGAATTCGATAACAAAGCCGGGCTTTATGCTGTCCCTGCTAAGTTTGGCGTTTCTAAGGCCTTAAAAATCGCCAAAACCCTGCACCTGGCTGTGCTTTTGTTTTTACTTTTGGTACCCCTTTTCTCTACCCATCCCCACGCCGTCCCCGGTGTCTTTTATTACCTTGGCGTGGCTGTGGTAGCGGTACTTCTCTGCTGGGAACATCTGATGGTGAAACCTGATGACCTCAACAAGGTGACAACAGCTGCCTATACAGTGAACCAAATTATCGGTGTCACCCTGCTGGTCTTTACGATTCTTGATGTGTTTATTCCAAAGATCTAAAAAGATGGGGGTAGAACAATATGTCAGATCAACATAAACCCGCCAGGGTCGAACTCCTGGCGCCTGTAGGAAAATGGGACGTGCTGGAAACAGTGATTGCTGCTGGGGCAGATGCCG
>CALGIY010000135.1 GCA_937914965.1 uncultured Thermoanaerobacteraceae bacterium
GGTACTCCTAAACCTATTCTCCTGAACCATGCTAACCTTGTATCAGCATGTATTACAGAAAACCGACATCACCTCCAGCAGCACGAGGATAGCTTCCTTTGTATCCCTCCGCTGTACCATACCGGAGCAAAGATGCACTGGTTTGGAAGCCTGATCGTAGGGGCCAAGGCAGTACTGCTGCGTGGTGTTGATCCCCGCTCGATCCTAGATGTAGTTTCAGAGGAAAATGTCTCCATAGTATGGCTGCTTGTGCCATGGGCCCAGGATATTCTCGATGCCATTGAGAGCAAGGAAGTCAACCTCAAAGACTACCAACTGGACCAATGGCGGTTGATGCATATCGGAGCCCAACCTGTACCTCAGAGCCTGATCATCAGGTGGAAGAAGGTTTTCCCCAACCATATGTACGACACCAACTACGGCCTCAGCGAGTCCACAGGCCCTGGATGTGTGCACTTAGGGATTGAAAATATCCACAAGGTAGGGGCTATCGGTCGACCTGGATTCAACTGGGAAGCCAAGATTGTAGATGACAATGGTAAACATGTTCCCAGAGGCAAGGTTGGAGAATTAATTATCCGTGGACCTGGAGTCATGCAGGGTTACTTCAACAACCCTGAAGCTACTGAAAAAGTGCTGAAGAACGGCTGGCTGTATACTGGTGATATGGCACGTCAAGATGAAGACGGTTTCATCTACCTTGTAGACCGGAAAAAGGATGTTGTGATCATGGGTGGGGAGAATATTTTCCCCGTGGAAATTGAAGAATTCCTGCGTGCTCACAATGATATTAAAGACGCAGCAGTTATCGGGATGCCAAACCGGCGTCTGGGTGAAATACCAGTTGCGGTTGTTGAGACAAAGCCGGGGAGAATCCTTACTGAAGAAATGGTGATCGAATTTTGCCAGGACTTGCCCAGATATAAAAGGCCGCGCCAGGTCTTCTTCGAAAAAGTTCCCCGCAATCCCACCGGCAAAATTGAAAAACCGAAGCTGCGGGAAAGATTTTGCAGCGATGGTATTGCTCAAGTAGTTTAGTTTCACACAAGATAAAAGCAAAGAAGTATACCAAAAAAGAGCCCTCGCAGGGCTCTTTTTTTTAACTATCTTTTCTATTGATTTAGAGGGTAACAAACTAAAGTTTTTGTAATACATATTATTCCCCGAATCTAATACTTCTTGCTGAGTCGATCAAGTAGCAATGAACGGCTGGAAGCTGCTTGTGCTAAAGCCATTACCATGAAATCCTGTAC
>CALGIY010000136.1 GCA_937914965.1 uncultured Thermoanaerobacteraceae bacterium
TCTCATCCAGGTAAGTCCCCACAGCCAAAATATCCTGGTCACCCCCGGTAGCCCGGGAGACCCGTTGTTGTTCATGTATCTTGTTGACGGCTTCCAGCTGGTTACGGAGGCGGGCGGCACCCTCAAAATCGAGGTTTTCCGCCGCCTCTTTCATCTGATCCCGTAGGCGCCTTTCCACCTCATGGGTTTTTCCCTCCAGGAAAAGAACCAACTGTTCGATCATCTCCTGGTATTCTCCCGAGGAAACATTTCCTGCGCAGGGACCCAGGCACTGCTTGATCTGCCCGTTGAGGCAGGTTCTGCTGCGCGGTGCCAGTTTGCGGTCAGAGCAAGACCTGTAGGGAAAAATCTTGCGCAGGAATTCAAGGGTTTCTCTAACTGCACCCACATTGGGGTAAGGGCCGAAATAGCGGGAACCGTCTCGCACCAGGTAACGAGTCATCATCACCTTGGGAAACTCCCCAGCAGTTATCCTAATGTAAGGATAGGACTTGTCATCTTTGAGGTCGATGTTGTACTTGGGCCGGTACTCTTTGATGAAGTTGCATTCCAGTACCAGAGCTTCAGCTTCGGTGTCGGTAACGATGTACTCCAGGCGAGCCGCTTCCTCCACCATTCTCTGGATCCGCTCAATAAGCCCACTCGGCTGGAAGTAGTTCCGCAGGCGGTTGGGGAGAGATATGGCTTTCCCCACATAAATAACCCTCCCCGCCCGGTTCCGGAAAATGTAGACACCAGGCCGGTCGGGGATCAGTTCAAGCTCTTGTTTGAGGTTTTCTATTGTTGTGGTCGAAACCATGATCAATTTCACCCTTGCTCTGTAAAAAGATGTCTGAATAATGGTACCAGGTTTGCTTTATTGCTTTAAGCAGACATAGAAAATAACCATCTCGCACTTCCATCCCTTTCCACGCATATTCCCACAGATGGCAAACAAAACTTCCCCGTGACACATGACATCCGCAATAGATCAGGAGAACCGTCCCCCTGATCTACCCTAGCAAAAAGTTGTCAAAAGGACCGTCCCCGTGACATCCCTAATCTTTTTCCAATGACCAACCACTAACCACTAACCACCAACTAGGGCGGTTTTATCTGCTTCGCGCTCTGTGGGCCGCGCTACTTGCAGCACTTCTTTCAGGTAGCGCCCGGTATAGGAATCCGGGTAGGCGGCGATCTCCTCCGGTGTCCCGGTGGCTACCACCTGGCCTCCCCCTGCACCGCCTTCAGGGCCCAAATCTATGATATAATCCGCTGTTTTGACCACATCC
>CALGIY010000137.1 GCA_937914965.1 uncultured Thermoanaerobacteraceae bacterium
GTGGGGGTTGACGACCGGGAGAAGCGCGGGCGTCCGGACCGTTCTGCCGTTCACCAGTGATGAACTGATCTCAGCTATCTATCGCGTCTACGAACTGGAACAAAAACGCCAGATCCATGTGCTGGGTACTCATCTTGAGCCACGAGAAGCTCGCCAGGGGCAGGTGATTACTGTATTCAGCACTAAGGGCGGTGTGGGCAAATCCACCATAGCTGTTAACCTCAGCGCCTGCCTTGCCCGAGAATTTGGTTTTTCCGTGGTACTGGTGGATCTCGACTTGCAGTTTGGCGATGCTGCAGTGCTGCTCAATTTGGTGCCGAGACAGGCCATCTCGGATCTGGCCGTTGAATTCAATCATTTGGATGAAGAATTCTTGGATACATTCCTGGTCAAGCACGAGACAGGACTGCGGGTTTTGTCTGCCCCCTCCCGTCCGGAGTATGCGGAACTGGTCACTGCTCCGCTTGTGGAAAAGGTCATTAAGCTGCTGCAGGAACAGTATGATTACGTCATTATCGACACACCGGGGATTTTCACCGATCCCAGCATGGTGGCCTTGGACTCTGCACACCAGATCCTGCTTGTCCTTTCTCTCGAACTGCCGACCCTGAAAAATATCAAGCTGGGCCTGGATGTATTGGATTCCCTGCACCATAAGGATAAGGTTAAAGTGGTTTTGAACCGATCAACCTTAGAGCTGGGAATCAGCCCTGGGGATGTGGAAAAAAGCCTGGGTATGTTCTTGACAGCGCAGCTGCCCAGCGACGGGCGTGTGGTTGTGGGATCGGTCAACAAGGGGATGCCTTTCATCCTCAGCAATCCCCAGAGCAGAATATCTGAATCCCTGCGTCATCTTGCGCGGGAGGTTATACGTTCAGATCAGGTGAGCAAGCCTTCGGCGAAAAAACCCCGGGGCCTGTTTGGGCGTTTTTTTAAGTGATGAGATAGTAAACAGGTTATGGGATGGTGGTCTAAATGTCGCTTCTCCAGAGGTTACAGAAAGAGGAGAGTACTTCTACCAAGGGGTCAGCTGTACAGGCCGCGCCTCGGGACAACACTTTTTGGAATCTAAAGTTTGCCCTGCACCAGCGGGTGGTAGAAAAACTGGAGCAGGAGGAACCTAATGAAACGGAAGGCGGATCTGAGGAACGGGAACGTGCAGCCGAACAAATCCACGGGATCATGGATGAGTACCTGCTAGAAGAAGGGGTCAGTGTAACCCGTAGTGAGCAGCAGCGGCTCTTGCAGGAACTGATGGACGAGGTTTTTGACCTGGGCCCCATCAGCCCACTGCTGCGGGACCCGACGGTTTCCGAGATTATGGTTAATGGTCCTTTGCAGGTCTATGTGGAGAGAAATGGAGTGTTGGAAGAAACAGGGGTGCAGTTTAGGGATGATGATCATGTGCTGCGGGTGATGGAAAAGATCGTTGCCCCTCTCGGCAGAAGGATCGATGAGTCTTCACCAATGGTGGATGCGCGGCTTAGTGATGGTTCCCGGGTCAATGCGATCATCCCACCCCTTGCTCTCAATGGGCCTACTCTGACCATCAGAAAGTTCAGTGAGGATCCTTTACAGATCGCTGATTTGATCAGGTTTGGTACACTAACCGGCGAGATGGCCAAATTTATTGAGGCGTGTGTACAGTCCAGGTTAAATATTATTGTTTCCGGAGGGACAGGGTCAGGTAAGACTACCACTTTGAATGTGCTTTCTTCCTTTATTCCGGATGGGGATCGTATTGTCACCATTGAAGATGCCGCAGAGCTGCAGCTGTGCCAGAGACACTGGGTGCGGCTGGAGACGCGCCCACCCAATGTTGAGGATAAGGGCGCTGTTACCATCAGAGATCTGATGCGCAACGCCCTGAGGATGCGTCCGGACCGGGGAGGCCTTGGATATGCTCCAGGCCATGAACACTGGGCATGACGGGTCTTTGACCACCGGCCATGCCAATGCCCCCAGGGATATGATGGCGCGGCTGGAGACCATGGTTCTGATGGCAGGAGTCGACCTCCCGGTGCGAGCCATCAGGGAGCAGATTTCCTCGGCACTTGATCTTATTATTCACCAGAACAGGCTGCAGGACGGCAGCAGGAAAGTGACACATATCACGGAGGTGCAGGGGATGGAAGGAGATACCATTATTCTGCAGGATATCTTCCTTTATGAACAGTCCGGGGTTGGGCAGCAGGGAAGGGTCTCAGGGAGGTTCAAGAGTACAGGGATCAGACCCCGGTTCTTGAACAAGCTTGAGGCGGCAGGAATCCCTCTGCCAAGCGAAATCTTCTGTTAGGGTGAAGTTGATGTTACCATTTTTGTTCTTGATCTTTGCTGCAACACTATTATTAACCCTAGGTGTATATGGTCTTTTGGTAGGTGACAAAATCCAGGTACAGGCGCGTCTTTTTCGCTATACCAGGCAGGCTCCTGAAAGGAGCGATACTCCAGGGGAAAAGAAGGATTTAGGACGCTCTTTACTGCGCTGGGGCGGGAGGATCTTTGCTTCTTCGAAGATTACCGATCGTGTAGAAGAGAAGCTTGCCCAGGCTGATATCCCTTTGAGAGGGGAGGAATTTCTCTTCCTCGATTTAATTCTTACCCTCAGCGTTCCTTTTTTTGTGGTATTTCTGATTCAGAACCTGCGCCTGGCTGTTTGCGGGGGCCTGATAGCTGCTGTTTTCCCCTGGTTTCATCTGAAAATCAGGAGGCAGAGTCGGCTGCGCCTCTTAAATACGCAGCTGGCAGATTCACTGGGTGTGATGACCAATGCGCTGCGTGCAGGATACAGTTTTCTGCAGACCATGGAATTGGTTGCCACAGAGACGTCCCCACCCTTGGCTGGAGAATACAAGCGTGCCCTGCGGGAGATGCAGTTAGGGGCCTCGACAGAGGCTGCTCTGAACAATATGTCTCGCCGTGTAGGCAGTGATGACCTGGACCTGGTGATCACTGCCCTTTTGATCCAGAGGCAGGTCGGGGGTAACCTGGCTGAAATCCTGGAAAGTATTGCGGGAACCATCAGGGAGAGGGTGCGGATCAAAGGGGAGATCAAGACCCTAACCGCTCAAGGCAGGATCTCTGGGATCATCATCGGGCTGCTGCCCCTGGTGCTCCTGGCGATTTTATTTATGGTCAATCCCCAGTATGTCAAAATACTCTTTACCGAACCTGTAGGACTTGGCCTCCTGGTTGGCGCTGTTTGTGGGGAGGTCCTGGGTATGCTGATTATCAGGCGGGTTATCGATATTGAGGTTTAATACCGGAAGGGGTGGTTTTTATGACTCTCTACACTGCACCGGCTTTGATCTTTATCAGTGTCTGCTTTTTGTTGGTAGGGGTCTACAGGTTTGTCTTTCAAGACCGTCTTCTGGTGGTAGAGCGCCTGGCACAGCTGCAGAAAGGTGAACAGGCCGGGTCAAGACTCAGGGAAGACCTGCAGCTTCCTTTATGGCAGAGAATAGGAAGACCGCTTTTAGAAAAGTTAGCAAGGCCTTTTTCCCGCCGGATGAGTGGACAGAAACTGCTTTATCTACAGAAGCGCCTGCAGGCGGCAGGAAACCCTGCAGGGCTGGAGCCGGGCAGTTTCCGGCTGCTGCAGGTGATCTTGACTGTCATGCTTACTGTATTTGCTGTCACTTGTGGGTTGAGCAGGGGGGTACTTTTAAAGGACCTTTTATTACTGATCATTACTGGTTTTGCGTGTGGAATGCTGCTACCAGATTTTTTCCTTACTATGCGTATCAAAGAAAGAAGGAGGGAGGTTGTTCGGGCGCTCCCAGATGTCCTGGATCTACTCACTGTGAGTGTGGAAGCGGGGCTTGGCTTTGACCTGGCACTGGTCAAGGTGACTGAAAGGTTTCCCGGAGTGCTTGCCCAGGAACTGGGTCGGGTTCTGCAGGAGATGAAGCTGGGGAGGTCTCGCCGGGACGCCCTGCAGGACATGGCAGACCGGGTTGGGGCTGAGGATCTCACCTCTTTTGTGACTTCTCTGGTCCAGGCGGATCAACTGGGTGTAGGTATCGGTAATATCCTGCGTGCGCAGTCTGTGGAGATCCGGCGCAGGCGCCGCCAAAGGGCAGAAGAACAGGCCATGAAGGCCCCGGTAAAGATGCTTTTCCCCCTGATATTTTTTATATTTCCTGCCCTTTTTGTTGTACTGTTGGGGCCAGCATTTATCCAAATATTTAAGAACATGTAATAAGGAGAGTTTACTGCTGTGGAGATTTACAATATTACACGACAGGTTGAATTGGCCCAGGAAGTGGAAATAGCTTTCAGCTTTTGGAGGCGTTTGAGGGGACTGCTGGGCAGGCGCTTACTTCCCAATGGTTCAGGACTCCTGCTCAAGCCTTGTAAGTCTATCCATTCTTGCTTTATGGCTTTCCCCTTTGATGCTGTTTTCATGAACGAGGAGATGGTGATTGTCTATCTCATCAAGGCGATGCCGCCTTTTCGTTTCAGTCCCGTCATCCGTGAGGCGCAGTCGGTCCTGGAACTCCCTGCTGGAGTAATCCAGAGAACTGGGAGCAGGGTAGGTGACGAACTTACTCTGCGTACCTGTTTCAGCTGATTTTTACAACTTCCTACCTGGATTTTGCTCGCCTACATTTTACCCTTGGTAAAATATATCTCTTAAGCAGGGATTTACAAGTTTGTATGGAATAATAAACCATTACCCCGGAGGGGGTGAGAGAAGATGAGAGACAGGTTATTATTCCAATTATACCTGGCATGGGGTACCAGTCAGGGTTTGATATTCCTTTCCCCCTGCCCATCCTTTGATCGTACTCATCTCTTCGGTAAGGGTTACGAAACCTTTGCTTTGCTCACACCTCCCCTTCCCCTGGGCGCTGCTGCCCATCTATTGACACTCCTTAAGCAGAAACTACACAAAAAACTGCACCCGCGTCCCGAAGTTTTAAGGAATCTGTGCCGGCGGAGTCTTCGTCAATTGGGATTCAGTGATGGTGCGGGTGATTGTTCTTTTGGGCTGCCCACTTTCCAAAACTACCCACAGTTGGTAGAGGAGGAGATGCGGGATGTGGAACTTCTGCTAGCAGGAAGGCTGTTGTCCTTAAGGGAGATCATGCGCATAGTAGGTTCGGCTGGGGATGGAATTTTATTGTCCATCCAGTACCTCTGTCTCGAAGGAAGGGTTGCTCTGCTGCCGGCACTCTATCCCTTACAGGGGAGTCTGATCCGCTGCCAGCGCTGTGGTTGGGAGGGGATTCCAAAACCTATACCCTGTGAGCGGTGCGGTAGTAAGGACTGCTGCCGCTGCCCGGACTGCGGTATCATGGGGAGCCTCAGTTACTGTGACCCTTTGTATACGGCATCCAGCGAGGATGGGGGTTCTAAAGCTCCAGCAAAGGGTCTTTTAAATATGCTGAGGATGGCTGTGGGAAGCAGTGAAGAACAGTCCCAGATCAGCTGCTCTCCTCTGGTTTTTGGTGATGTTCCTGATCCGCCTTCTCTTCCTTCTAGGAGAAAAGCAGCAGGGAAAACCGCATCTTTCCGCCGGTATCAACTCGATGGTATTACCTTGACTCCTCCCCAGGATGCAGCGGCCCGTAATTTGCTGGAATTTAGGGATGAAGGGAAGCCCGGGGGGACATGCCTGGTCTGGGCGGCTTGTGGGGCAGGGAAGACAGAAGTGTCTTTCCCCATAATTGCTGAAACGCTGCGCCGCGGCCTGAAGGTGCTGTTCGCATCTCCCAGAAGGGATGTGGTGCAGGAAATTGCCCCGCGTATGGCCAGCACCTTTGGTAAAGACAAAATTGTGGCTCTTTATGGGGGGAGTGGTGGTCTGGGGAGGGAAGTACCTTTGGTTGTGGCCACCACACACCAGGTACTCCGTTTTTACCGCAAGTTTGATCTGGTGATCCTCGATGAGGGTGATGCCTTTCCTTACCCCGAGAATAGGATGCTCCACTTTGGGGTAAAAAAGGCGCGCAAGTTTGATGGAAAACTTGTTTACCTGACAGCTACTCCTGCACCTTGGATGTATGCCCAGGTCCGGGCATCAAGGGTGGGTGTCATCAAAATACCATGCCGCTATCACGGTTTTCCCCTACCAGAGCCGCGGTTTTTGAAAGTGAAATCTTTTAAGCCAGCTGGACAGGGGGTGGTCCTTGATCAGAAGGTTCTTTCGATTACTGCTGATCTTTTATCGAAACCGGGTGCCCGGATCTTTATCTTTGTGCCTTCTGTTGCCCTGACATCACTGGTAGGAGATGCCCTGCGCAAAGCTGCAGGGAGAGATCCCCTGGAGCATTTGAAACCCCAGGATGTAGATTGGTCCCATGCCAGCGACCGGGAACGGGACCGGAAAAGGGAGCGTTTCTTTGCCGGGGAGTTTAGGGTGCTGGTGACCACAACTATTATGGAGCGTGGAGTTACTGTACCAGGTGTCCATGTGGTGGTTCTGGAAGCTGGTCAGGAGGGTGTTTTTGATGCTCCTACCCTTGTACAAATCGCTGGTCGCTGCGGGCGCAGTTCTGCATATCCCACAGGTGAGGTGAGGTTTATCTCTCCTTCGATCAGCAGGTCTATGCGGGAAGCAGTGGCACAGATCATGGGCCTGAATAGAGAGGCCCTGCGCAGGGGTTACCTGCGGGAAGACTGGGAAGATGCATTGAAAGATATAGTTCGTGACTGGGAAGTGGGCAGGTGTGGATTGTAAGCAGATCTGGTAGGTGATGACGGTTTTGATGTACAGTATAACAACCGCCGTTAAAAACTTTCTTTTCCCTGGAGGGGCCGGATGCCCTTTATGTGGGCGCAGGGGGTCTCCAAAGCACCTCTGCCGTTCCTGTCTGGAAATATGGGCAGGTCTGGCGCGGGGTTTTACCCCTTGTGAAAAGTGTGGGCGTTTTTCTGCTGACCTGGGAGGTAGTCTGATTTGTAAGGAATGCCAAACTGGTGAACAGCCCTTCATTAAAGCCTGTAGTGTCGCCCCTTATGAGGGATCTGTGCGGGAGGCCCTGCACTATTTCAAGTTCTGCGGAAAACAGGATCTCGCTTATCCTCTGGGTGAGCTGCTGGCAGCACTTGCAGCTGAGGTGTTTCCTTTTAAAAGCTTTGCAGCTGTTGTACCAGTACCGCTTCATGAAGGGCGCCTCCGGGAGCGGGGTTTTAACCAGGCCGCTCTCCTAGCAGATGTGATCGGGCGCCTTCTCAAGATTCCTCTTGCCGAAGATGCTTTGGTCCGCAAAATGGAGACACCCAGTCAGACATCTTTATCTAAGCAGCAGCGCCAGGCTAACTTGAAGGGAGTTTTTGAGTCTGGAAATTCTGCAGATGGACTTCAAGGTAAGAGCGTTTTACTTGTCGATGATGTTTTTACAACCGGGGCTACAGTTCAAGAGTGCAGTCTCGTACTTAAGGCTTCTGGGGTGCAGAAAGTCTATGTGGCAGTTGTTGCTGCCGGTATATTAAGGGTACAATAGTGGTGGTTAGAATGGTCGTTAGTCGTTGGGTGTGGCAGTGGGACGTTTTGTTTGCCACTATCCGTGTTAA
>CALGIY010000138.1 GCA_937914965.1 uncultured Thermoanaerobacteraceae bacterium
AAACACGGCAAGGTGATATCCTTAGTCTTCATATCCTCCATTTTGATCATCCTTTCCTTTTTGGATTCCCATACAGACTAACTTAACCCCCGCTTCCTGAAAGATGCCCGCTGCCAGCTGGTCGGGGTAATCACCTTGATAGTACACGTCCTTGATGCCGGCATTACAGATCATCTTGGCACACAGCACACAGGGCTTGTGGGTGATGTAGAACGCCCCCCCTTTAATGGAGACACCATGCATAGCTGCCTGGATAATAACATTTTGCTCTGCATGCAGCCCCCGGCATAGTTCGTGGCGCTCACCTGAGGGAATATGTAGCCGCTCCCTTAGACATCCCACCTCTCTGCAGTGGGGAGCCCCTGCTGGGGCACCATTGTAGCCTGTACAGAGAATACGCCGGTCCTTGACGATCAATGCTCCCACCTGCCGCCTGAGGCAGGTGGACCGCTTGGCTACAACCTGTGCTATTTCCATGAAATATTCATGCCACTCTGGCCTTGTCAAAAAGCTCCCCCCTCGCGCAAAGGCACCAGATATTATCCTGCATATACTGGGAAATCAACACAGAGTTTCTGGACAATCCGGCGCGCTTCCTCTAGTTTTCCTTGATCACCCGGATAGGACAGCACAAAGTGCACGGCTTCCCCTATGCGTTCCATCTCCTCTTCCCTCATCCCCCTGGTAGTCACTACAGGGGTGCCGATTCTAACCCCGCTGGTAACCTGAGGTGGTTGAGTGTCGCCGGCAACCATGTTTTTGTTGACAGTGATCCCCACATCATCCAGCATTAATTCAGCAGCACACCCAGTGATACCTTTGCTGCGCAGGTCTAAAAGCACCAAGTGGTTGTCTGTACCCCCGGAAACAAGGGTAAACCCATGATTTTTTAAAACCTCTCCCAGGACAGAGGCATTTTTGACCACCTGAAGCTGGTAACACCGAAACTCTTCTGTTCCCGCTTCCTTCAGGCAGACAGCCTTGGCAGCAATCACATGCATTAAAGGTCCACCCTGTATCCCTGGGAAAACCGCGCTGTTGATCTTCTTGGCAAAGGGTTCCCGGCAGAGGATCAGTCCCCCCCGGGGTCCCCGCAGTGTCTTGTGAGTTGTCGAGGTGACAAAATTGGCATGTGGTACCGGGCTCGGGTGCACTTTTGCTGCCACCAACCCAGCGATGTGGGCCATATCAACTAAAAGATGAGCCTCACACTCCCGAGCGATGTCCGCAAAGGCCTCAAAATCAATAACCCGTGGGTATGCGCTGGCCCCGGCGATAATCAGTTGAGGCCGCAGCTCTAAGGCCTGTTTCCTGATCTCTTCATAATCCAGAAATCCATCAGGGTTGACTCCATAAGAGAAACCCTCGTAATATCTACCAGAAATGTTGGCATGATACCCGTGAGTAAGGTGTCCACCTTGGGCCAGACCCATCCCTAGAATACGATCTCCCGGTTTTAACGCTGCGAAAAAAACAGCGGTAAAGAAAGCCACTCCAGCAAAAACCACGGCTGTTAAAGCCGCTGCGACCAAGACAAGCACCGCTAAAACCGTAGCCAAAAAAGCAGCTGTTAAAAAGACAGTCGCTAAAAAGGCGGTAGCCAAGAAAGCCGTTGCCAAAAAGGCCGTCGCTAAAAAAGCGGTAGCCAAGAAAGCATCTTGAACTCGGATCAACTCCGGAAAGAGGCTTATGTGGTAGGTAAGATTCATCGCACAGATCAGGTAAAGATCGAGTATGAGACAAGACCTCAACGTGAGCATGAGCCTCTACCTTCATGGTAGCATGTTTTGTCTACTAGTGTGCTACTACCGCTTGTGTTCATTATTGCGGGTTGACTAAAAGTTGTAACATTTCGAGAACTCCCTCTTAACTATTTCTATCTATTTTTCCCGAGCGATGTTGTAAAATGTCCAATGTGTAATTTCGGGAGCGAATGCCGATGCAGGCCTGATCCATCAGGCGAAGAGTC
>CALGIY010000139.1 GCA_937914965.1 uncultured Thermoanaerobacteraceae bacterium
ATTTTCCTTGTTCTCGATTCCAGGAACTAGTTTTTGAATTTGTAATACAATCGGAATATTTTTATTTAAAAGGGAAGCAGGAGATTTACATTCAATCTAGAATATATTTTTTTAGAGTTATGCCGTAAAATTCTAATAAACTCTTAGCATTAAGTAAAACTGTGCTGGGAGATATCTGCCAGTTATTTTAAAAAAGAAAAAGGATTTATCGAAACTTTGTAGAAACAGATAGTAGTTATGGCTTAATGTACAGGCGGCATATTCAGGGGGAGCATGGAGTAAAGATTCAAAGGGGTAAAGATGAGTAATACAGCATTACTATCTATGTCCGGAATATTTCAAACCAGACATAAAATGATGCAAATACTTAGGACAAAGGGAGTGTTGCTGTGAAAATCGCGGTTACAGGAAAGGGCGGGGTTGGTAAAACGACTCTTGCCGCCGGACTCGTGAAACTTTTCGCGCGACATGGTTTTCATGTCTATGCGGTTGATGCAGACCCTGATATCAGCTTAGGTACGACACTGGGGGTAACAGCAGAAGAACTAGCAGCCCAGCCTCCGTTGATCGAAATGAAAGAACTGATCAAAGAACGAACGGGGGCAGGGGGTGGTTTCTACGTTTTAAACCCTCAAGTAGATGATATCCTTGACAAATACTCAATTGAAATTGGTAATGCCAGGCTACTCCGCATGGGTGGTTTTAAGAATGCGGGTAGTTCATGTTACTGTCCTGAAAATGCTTTCCTTAACGCTGTTGTTAATTCTCTCCTCCTCGGGAAAAGCGATGTGGTAGTTTTAGATTTTGGTGCAGGAATCGAACACCTAACCCGCGGTACAGCAAAAGGAGTAGATCTTATGCTCATCGTCACTGAGCCGACCAAGGTAAGTGTTGATACTGCGCGTGTAATTCAAAAACTATCACATGAAACGGGAGTTCCTAAAGTAAAAGTTGTAGGCAACAAAGTTAGAACAGATAAAGAAAAGAACTTTTTAAGGAATTCTTTCGGGCAAGATGAATTACTAGGGCTTCTGGAGTATGATGAGGAGCTTTGGGAAAAGTCGATGCTTGATGATCCCCGAGGAATGGAAGAGGTTTTAGTATATTCTGTCAGTAAGATTTTTGACGAAGTGATCAAAGAAGGGGGTGGGGTTGAAGGAACGGAAGCTGAAAACTTGTAGGGCCTATGAAAGGCAAGGTTATATTGGGTTCTTGAAAGAACCAATTTGGGAGACTTGAATTTTAATCAAAGGGGGTTAAATGTATGCCGAGATTTTTTGATACCTCTCTGCAGAATTCCAAACCATCAGTGGATCGAAAAAATAGGAAAAAAGACGTCAAAAACATAAAGCGCACAAACGATCCCGCTGCATTAGAAATGCTTGATTTTACCACTGAAAAAAACATCATCACGGCATTTGACCGCTGGTCCGCCCAGCAGCCGCAGTGCGCCTTCGGTTACCAAGGAATTTGCTGCCGTATCTGCTTTGCTGGCCCCTGTCGGGTCAAGGGTCTGGAAGGACCTGGCAGTATGGGTATCTGCGGTGCCAGGGATTATACCATCGTTGCTCGTAATGCCATTAGGATGATGGCAGGTGGAGCATCTGCTCACTCCGACCACGGTCGGGAGCTTGTCGAGGTTATGTATCATATGAGTGAGGGGAAAACACCTGATTATGAAATCAGGGATGCTGATAAACTTCACAATGTGGCCAAAAAGATCGGCCTGGAGCTTGAAGGTAAAACAGATATTGAACTGGCCAAGGAAGTTGCCCTAGCCGCGTTTGAGGATTATAGCCGCCATAGTTCCGATGGCTGTACGTTCCTGAAGGCCAATCTCTGCGAAAAACGCACCAAGAAATTCGAAGAAGCAGATGTTTTCCCGAGAGCCATTGACCGTGAAGTGGTCGAGGTTATGCACCGTACCCATGTTGGTGTGGACGCCGATCCGGTCAACTTGATTTTTGGTGGAATTAAATGCTCTTTGGCAGACCTAACAGGAGAGCAAATTTCTACAGATATATCGGATATTCTTTTCGGTACTCCTAAACCGGTGATGAGTGAGGCCAACTTGGGAGTTATTGACCCAGATAATGTCAATATAGTTCTCCACGGCCATAACCCGGTTTTGAGTCAAATGGTAGTGGACACTGCCCGGGAGCTGGAAGCAGAAGCCAAGGCCGCCGGTGCTAAAGGAATCGGATTATCTGGTATTTGCTGTACAGGTAATGAGGTTTTAATGCGTAACGGTGTTCCTATTGCAACCAGCTATATGGCTCAGGAGCTCGCCATCGCAACAGGCGCTGTTGATGCTATGGTTGTTGACGTTCAGTGCATCATGCCTGGGCTGCGCAATGTGGCAGAGTGCTTTAACACCAAACTCGTTACAACAATGGCGATTTCCAAGATCCCGGGTTCCTACCACTTCTCCTTTGAAGATTCTAAGGCCAAGCAAAGTGCAGAGGCTATCATCAGACTAGCTATTGAAACCTATAAGGAGCGCAAGGAATCTGGACGTCCTGTGCAGGTGCCGCAGTTCAAGAACAAACTGATGGCAGGCTTCAGCTTGGAGGCATTGATGGACCTCTTTGCAGCCATTAATCCTGATAATCCTATCAAGGTGCTTACTGATGCCATTGATAGTGGTGAGATTGCTGGTGTCTGTGCTCTTGCTGGCTGCAACAACCTGGAAGCTGTTTACGAGAAGAGCCATACAGATATCATCAAAGAACTGGCCAAAAACAATGTCTTCATGGTTGGTACTGGCTGTGTCATGCAGGCTGCAGGCAAGCAGGGACTGATGAATTATGAGGCAGTTGAAAAATACGCAGGCCCAGGGCTCAAGGCGTTTATTGACAGGCTCTATGAGGCCAATAAGGATAAACTGCCAGATAAACTGCCATTGACTTTCCATATGGGTTCCTGTGTGGACAACAGCCGTATCTTCAACCTCTGGACAGCAATGGCCAATGAGTACGGTGTGGATGTCCCGAAAGTGCCATTCGTTGCCACTGCACCTGAGGGTATGAGCGAGAAGGCAGTTGCTATCGGTACCTGGGTGATTGCCAACGGTATTCCGTGCCATGTCGGTGCTATGCCACCGCTGGAAGGAAGCAACTTGGTATGGAGTGTTGTTACCTGCATCGCCCACGACGTCTTTGGCGGTAACTTCATTCTGGAGACCGATCCTCAGGTAGCTGCCCAGAAACTGCTGTCAGCACTTGAGTACCGTGCCTGGAAACTAAAGGTGCATAAGAAGGCTGCCGAAGATTACGGAACCGATCTCTGCCAGGCATTTTAATAGAACCTAGAGGAAAGGGGGATAAATATGTCCACAGCATGGAAAGTAGATAGACAATCTTTTGAAGAGATCTATGCAGGCTCAATAGAAGCTGGTAAAGAGCCGAAAAAACTGTTCAGACAGGCATTAGAGGGAACAATTGTTGCCCTCAGTTATGCTGAAATCCTGCTCAATAAAGCAATAAAGGATTATGGAGAAGACCACACAGTAGGGTACGGTGGGGAGACTGCATACTTTATTCCTGCCATTAGAGCTCTCAGTGGGCTGGAAATAACAAAATTGGGTGAGTTTGTACCCATTCTGAATAAGATGAGGGACCAGGTGCATACGGATCTTACCCTGGAAAATGCGCTCCTATGGGGTGAGTCCACTATTCACGCAGCTGAAATTATTGAAGCTGTAAGATATGCCACCGGTGCTCATGAGATGATGCCTCAACCCTGGACAGGTTTCATTCCCGATACCTATGTCCGGAAATGGGGTATTAAGCACGTTGACTGGACGATTCCGGGTGAGGTTGTTATTGTGGGGCGCTTCCGCACCTCCGATGACGCTATCAGGATCGTTAATAAACTGGTACAGAAGGGCTTTATGCTCTTCCTGGTTGATGAAGTTATCGAGCAGTTGATGGAAAAAGGTTACAAGTTCGATATCGACGGATGGCCGATCTATCCGTTAGGCAACTTTACACAGGTCATTCACGCTGTAAACTACGCCCTGCGCGCATCTTCCATCTTCCCCGGCATCCCGGCGGGAGACAAGTTCATGCACAGGAACTACCAGCGTGACCGTATTCTCGTCTTTGTAATGGCTCTGGGTGAGCGGGATATCGTCAAGGTGGCTGCCTGCTTTGCTGCCATCTATCTAGGTTTCCCGATCCTCGTCGACCAGCCGCTGGAAGAGGATGAGATCTGGAAAGACTGGTACTTCTATGTAGATGATTACGATGAAATGATGCAGGAAGGCATCGAGGTGCGCGGGATCAAGATTACCGCCATCGAAGTTGATGTCCCGATTGCACACGGTCCTGCCTTCGAGGGTGAGGCCATTCGTAGGGCTGAGATGTTTGTGGAATTCGGCGGCGGCCGTGCCACAGCATTTGAGCTGGTAAAGATGGTCGACCATGAAGACATCACTGATGGTAAGATCGAGGTTATCGGTCCTGAAATCGCTGATATGGAGGAAGGCAAGGCCTACCCCATAGGTATTGTCATCAAGGTTTATGGCCGTAAGTTCCAGTCCGACTTCGAGCCGGTCTTGGAGCGCCGGATCCACTACTTCATGAACTATGGTGAAGGTGTCTGGCACATGGGTCAGAGAGACCAGAACTGGATGCGTATCAGCAAAAACGCAAAAGAAGCAGGCTTGACACTCAATGATGTTGGCAAGATCATGTATGCTTACTTCAAGAAGGAATATGCAGCAATTGTTGACCGGCTGGAAGTGCAGTTGATCACAGACCCAGCTGCAGTGGATAAAGGTCTTGAAGAGGCACATGATAAATATAAGTCTCGTGACGACAGGCTTTCAACGCTGCGTGACGATGCTGTTGATGAATTCTATACCTGTACCCTCTGCCAGTCCTTTGCTCCGACACACATTTGCTTTGTGTCACCAGAGCGGACAGGGCTCTGCGGTGCGGTAAGCTGGCTTGATGCCAAGGCTACCTTTGAGATCGACCCGACTGGCGTTTGTCAGCCCGTTGATATCACAGAGAAGAACATAATCGATCCGGTTAACGGTGAATGGTCCACCATTAACGAGATGGCTGCTGCCAGAACACAGGGCAAAACAACAGAGGTTTGCATGTACACCATGATGGACCGCCCGATGACAACCTGCGGCTGCTGTGAGGGTATTCTCGCCCTGATTCCCGAGTGCAACGGCTTCATGATTACCACCCGTGAGCACAAGGGGATGACCCCAGTAGGCATGACATTCTCCACACTGGCTGGAATGGTCGGCGGCGGAAACCAGACTCCGGGCTTCATCGGACTTGGTCGCCTCTACATTATCAGCAAGAAGTTCTTGCCTGCAGATGGTGGTTTGGGAAGAATGATATGGATGCCTAAGGAACTAAAAGATCAGCTGCATGATCAGCTGAATGAGCGAGGCAAAGAAGAGGGCTTTGGAGACAACTTTGCGGATATGATCGCTGATGAGACTGTTGGTGAAACACCAGATGAAATCCTGCCCTTCCTCGAAGAAAAAGGGCATCCAGCTCTCAAGATGGATCCCTTGATGTAATGTAAAGACACCTGGTTTTGGGGTCGCCGATCTTTAGGCTGGCGGCCCCTAATCTAGGTTCTTTAATAGAAAGAAAACAATAGAAAGGAGAAGTGACAATGGGTTTAACAGGACTAGCTATTTTTAAACTGCTACCGAAGACAAATTGCAAAGAGTGTGGCGTACCAACATGCCTGGCTTTCGCAATGGCTTTGGCATCAGGAAAAACGACTCTAGACAAGTGCCCCTATGTTTCTGACGAAGCCAAGGAATCCTTGGAGTCGGCAACTGCTCCACCGATCAAGCTTGTTAAGGCGGGGGTAGGTGACAATGTGCTGGAGTTGGGTGATGAGCAGGTCATGTTCCGTCATGACAAGACTTTTTATCACCCGACCGGTATTTTCATCGAAGTAGCAGACAATGCCGATGTAGCGGCAAAAGTTGATGAGATCAACGGATTGGTATTTGAACGTGTAGGACAGAAGTATGAGGTTGATGGTGTAGCTGTTGTCAATGCATCTGGAAATGCGGATACATTTAAGGATGCAGTGGCTGCAGCAGCAGCAAAGACTAATAAGGTATTACTTTTGGTTAGTGAGGATGCTGCGGCAATGGAGGCGGCTGCTGCTGGAGTAGCAGATAGGAAGCCAATTCTTTATGCGGCAAATGGGGACAATTACGAGAAGATGGTCGAAGTTGCCAAGAAACTCGCTGCTCCCCTAGTAGTAAAGGGCAAAAACCTAGATGACCTTGCCGACCTTGCGGGTAAAGTGGGCTACAAGGAATTGATTTTGGATTCCGGCGAGCGCGAAACATCCAAGGTGCTTGCTGATCTAACTCAGATTCGCCGGCAGGCTATCAAGAAACGTTTCCGGCCATTCGGATATCCGACAATTGCCTTCACTACAGAAGAGGACCCTTATATGGAGGCCCTGCAAGCGCAGGTATATGTGTCAAAATATGCCAGCATTGTAGTATTGAAGACAACTGAACTGGCAAGCTTAATCACCTTATTCAGTTTTAGAAGCAATCTCTATACAGACCCGCAGAAGCCGATTGCAGTGCAGCCGGGTGTTTATGCTGTTGGTGAAGTTACACCTGATTCCCCGGTCTACATTACAACAAACTTCTCATTGACCTTCTATACAGTACAGACTGAAGTTGAATCAACCAGGATCCCGAGCTATCTGATTGCCTTTGAAACAGAGGGTTTATCAGTATTGACTGCTTGGGCTGGTGGCAAGTTCATCGGTGAGGAGATTGGTCCCTGGCTGAAGGACTCCGAGATTAATGAAAAGGTCAACCACAAGAATCTGATTATTCCCGGTGGTGTAGCAGCCATCAAGGGCAAGATCGAAGAACTTTCCGGTTGGGAAGTTACTGTTGGACCGCGTGAGGCCAACGGAATCGGTTCATTTGCCAAGCTTAAATTAGGTGGTGCGTAAATAAGTAACAGGTGGCCCGGTGATCACTCACATATATAGAAAGGTGGACGTATATGGCAAAGCATCTTGCAATGGCCGGAAAGGGAGGAACAGGGAAAACAACAGTGGCAGCACTGTTAATAAAGCACCTGATTGAACAGCAGAAAGGTGCAATTCTCGCTGTCGATGCTGACCCCAACGCCAATATCAACGAAGCTTTAGGATTTGAGGTAGCTAATACAATATCCTCGATTCTTGTTGATATTAAGAAAGGCAATGTTCCGACTGGAATGACCAAAGAAACATACCTCCAGTTTGAGTTACACCGTGCCCTTGTTGAAACAGAGTATGTTGATTTGCTGGTTATGGGAGGGCCACAAGGGCCAGGATGTTACTGTTTTCCCAACGACATCTTAAAGCGTTATCTAGCTAAGATAGATAGCAGTTATGACTATCTTGTAGCTGATAACGAAGCAGGCCTGGAGCATATCAGCCGCCAGACCATTGAAGATGTCGATATTATGTTAGTTATTTCCGATCCAACAGCAAAAGGCGTGCGTACTGCCGGAAGGATCTATCAGCTGGCCAGATCGATGAATATCAATATTGCAGATGCGTATCTGATTATTACGAAAACGTCTGATCCGGCTCCCCTTCATAAAGAGATAGAAGCTACGGGACTTAAATTTCTTGGTGCTATACCTAGAGATCCCATGATTATGGAGCATGACTTGAAGGGGATATCAATGATGGAACTTCCGGATG
>CALGIY010000140.1 GCA_937914965.1 uncultured Thermoanaerobacteraceae bacterium
GTCGTTGATCAGTCCCGCCTTCTTTTTGGGAAAATTATCGGAAGCATTTTGGCTGGTGGTTTTATTATTTATGCGATCTTGATTGAGTCAATGATCCTGCGCAATTTCAATGAAATTACCTCTGTTTTTCTGCTGCCGCGCACCCCTTTTGCGGTAATCTCACTGCTGACTATCCTGGCTGTTATTTACATTGTTTCCCGAGGAATAAAGGTTATCGGGAGATTGAATGAAGTTATATTTTATTTAATCCTGTTTTTCTTGATCGCTTTACTACCATCCCTGGTCAGGATAGATATGAACAACATTCTGCCAGTAGGGGGAGCAGGGCTGTCACCGATTCTCAAGGGTACCCTGACCTCATTGTTTGCCTACAGTGGTACAGAGATGCTCTTTGTGCTTTATCCGATGGTTGAGCGCAAAGACGAGGTGTTAAAAGCAGGATTGATCGGCATTGGCCTGGTCGCCTTTTTTTACCTACTTTTCACGGTGATCTGTCTCCTGGTTTTCGGTTCCAAGGGCATGCAAAGAATGATGTGGCCGGTTTTGATGCTTATGAAGGTGACTGATATCCCTGTTTTGGAACGCATGGAGTTTTTTTTCACTGTTCTGTGGATGGGGTTGGGTCCCCGCCCGATCATCAATCTTTTTTTTGGGGCATCCTATTCCCTGCTCCAGCTGCTTAACCTGGATTTACATAAGCATTACAAGTTGGTAGTGGTGGCTACAGGATTAGCCATCTACGCAGCAAGCCTATTTCCAAAAAATATTCTCGAGGCTTTTAAGTTGTCAGAAATCATCGGCTATGGTTTCCTGGTTGTTGGCATTGGTTACCCCCTGCTTTTTTTCATCGCAATTCTCTTGCGGGGAGGGAAGGTGAGCAAAAATCAATAAACGGTGGATCGCTTTGGTTATTTTGCTGGCACAACTCGTCATCTGCACCGGGTGCTGGGATGCTAAGGATATCGGGGAACTGGGCCTGCCCATTATAGGCGGCTATGATGTCCCCGACCCGGTAAAAGATAAAAAAGAAAAAGATGCGCGGGTTGTAATCACCGCTCTATTACCAAACCTTGACCCTAAGGCCAAAGAAGAGGTCAGAGTGGAACGGGTCGCTGCCCGCACTGTAGGAGAAACACGTGAAAAAAGAAACCGGTTTGACCCCGACTTCTTTACAGTTAGTTCCCTGCAAGCGGCTGTTATCGGTGAGGAGTTAGCCAAAAGAGGAGTTTTTGGGAATGTTATCGATCTGGATCTTGTTTACCGCGACCCCAAAATCAAACATACTATGTACCTAGCAATTGTGGAGGGAAGGGCCGATGAACTGCTTCAGGTGAAAGTGAAGGATTACGGAAACCTGGGAGTTTATCTCCTGGAACTGTTGAGAAGGGCAGGGAAAAAATCCTTTATTCCCTCCACTACTCTTTTCATGTTTGGGGTAAATTCCATGGGTCCTGGAGAAAATCCGGTAGTACCCTTGATCAAAGTACAAGGCAAAGACCGGGTATCGATCACCGGTGTCGGGATCTTTAAAAAAGATAAGCTGATTGCCAAGGCACGCTTCCGTGATACCCGTGCCCTGATGCTGCTCAGGGGATTGAAAACCAGCGGCCAGATCCCTTTTATTCTTCAAAAGAATGGGCAGGTACTGGATCGGGGCACTGTTAATGTCTCCAACAGCAGAAAGGTCAAGGTGGAGAAAAAGGGAGACCAGTTCCACTACTTTGTCACTATTAACCTTCAAGGAAAGCTGCTCGAGCATTATTCAGAAGAATCATTTTTAAAGCGTGAGAACCTGCTCAAAGATATTGAAAAAGCGGTAGAGTCGGAACTAACCAGAGACTGCCGCACATTCATCAGCAAAATGCAGCAGGAATTCGGGGTCGACTGCATCGATGTCACAGATCACGCCCTCTCCAAGTGGCGCTATGAGGTGCAAGAGATCATTGACAGCGAGGAATTTGTCAAAAGCGTGAAAATTGATGTTAAAGTCAAGGTAAATCTAGAAAATGTCGGTGACAGGACATAAAAGTTGTCACGGGGACGGTCCTTTTGACAACCCTTCGGTCAAAGCACGCACGGGTCACAAATTCGGT
Organism: uncultured Thermoanaerobacteraceae bacterium; assembly: GCA_937914965.1. GTDB lineage: Bacteria > Bacillota > DSM-12270 > Thermacetogeniales > Thermacetogeniaceae > CALGIY01. The sequence goes on from CALGIY010000140.1 coordinate 2,094, forward strand.
TCTTTGGTCCAAAACATTCTTCTCCTTCCATGGCATTAGATGAAACCTACTCTAGGATTATTTCATCTAATATTATAATGGAGTGTTACCTATGTGTTGAACCATTTGTGTTACCCATGTCTTGAC
>CALGIY010000141.1 GCA_937914965.1 uncultured Thermoanaerobacteraceae bacterium
TCCAGTAAGGGTACGGGAAACCCGGTGGATATGGAGCAGATTGTTCTGTGGGATCCCGATGTGATCGTTTTTGCTCCAGACAGTATTTACAGCAGTGTTGGCGAGGATAAAGCGTGGCAGAAACTTACCGCAATTAAAAACGGTAATTACTACGAAGTACCCATGGGCCCCTACAACTGGATGGGCTTCCCTCCTTCTGTCAACCGCTATATGGGTATGATTTGGATTGCTCAGCTGCTCTATCCGGACAAGGCTCAGTACGATGTTTATAAAGAAGCGGCTAAATACTATGAATTGTTCTATCACAGCAAACTGACAAAAGACCAATATAAGGCTTTGGTTGCCAACTCACTCTTAAAAGCTGAACAATAGGTTGTCAGTGCCTGACTGCGGGGCCGAGGATGCTCTGACCTTTCGGATCAAGAGGCAAATGATTTGATGAAAAGTGCTGTTCCTGCTAAATAAAGAGGGGTTTGCGGCAAATTAGAATAAGTAAAAAAACATGGGACCTGCAGGGCCCCATGTTTTTTAGAGGGGGATAATAAAGGTTAATAAAGGATTCACAGCAACTTGCGGCCAGACTGATTTAAATTCTGACATAAAAATCTTCAGAATGAAAACCAGTCTTTTAGCTTGTCATTCCGCAATAATTCAACAGGGAATACCTGCGAACCAGATGCTGCGGAAACTGACAGTTGCTGTGAATCTACATTTAATATCCCCCTCTATCGACCAAATATACAAGATAGCAATAACCTTTATCAGGGCCGGGTTCCATATTAAGCCAGCATTCCAAACTGTTAGTTTTTCAGGGTCAACTAGATCTGATATTGTGCAGATAGATTTTCTTTGTATAATCTGGTGCCTCTGGGGAAATATTTATTGAGAAATGTGGGAACTTGTATTATTATTGTAGTAAGCTTCTTGGCACTCAATCCATGTGAGTGCTAATAATGAACAGATAATACCTTTAAGGAGGTGCTAGTTATGGCCCTGAAACCGCTTGGCGAAAGGGTGGTCTTGAAGGTCATCGAAGCGGAGACAAAAACTGAAGGGGGCATTGTCCTACCAGATTCCGCCAAAGAAAAACCCCAAAAAGGTGAAGTGGTTGCTGTGGGGACCGGGAAGGTTTTGGTGGACGGGAAAAAGATTTCCCTGGATGTTCAAACTGGGGATCAGGTAATCTTCTCCCGCTATGCCGGTACTGAAGTTAAGGATGGGAAAGAGAAGTATCTCATTGTAAATGAAAGGGATATCCTTGCTGTCGTTGATTAATTAATTTTAGGAGGTTTTTAGATGCCCAAGGAACTAAATTTCCGTCATGATGCTCGTCAGGCCATGGAAAAAGGTGTCAATGTTCTGGCCGACACTGTAAAGGTGACCCTTGGACCCAAGGGCCGGAATGTTGTTCTGCAAAAACCCTTTGGTCCTCCACAGATCACCAATGACGGAGTGACCATTGCCAAAGAAGTGGAACTGCAAGACCCCTGGGAGAATATGGGTGCCCAGCTGGTCAAGGAGGTTGCCACCAAGACCAATGATGTGGCAGGTGACGGTACTACCACGGCGACTGTCTTGGCACAGGCCATGATTCGGGAAGGTTTCAAGAATGTAACTGCAGGGGCTAACCCCATGTTTCTCAAGCAGGGTATGGAGCAGGCAACCGCTGTTGTTGTCGAGGAAATCAAGAAGATAGCACAGGATGTCGACAGCAAGGAGGCCATAGTACATGTGGCCGCTATTTCTGCTGGAGATGCGGAGATCGGGAAGTGGGTCGCCGATGCCATGGAAAAGGTAGGGAATGACGGAGTTATTACTGTTGAGGAATCCAGGAGCTTTGGTACTTCTCTTGAGGTTGTCGAAGGAATGCAGTATGACCGTGGCTATATATCCCCGTATATGGTAACCGATTCCGGGAAAATGGTAGCCAATCTTGAGAATCCCTATATTTTAATTGTAGATAAAAAGATTGCAGTAATTGCTGAGATTGTGCCTATACTAGAAAAGATTGCCCATACTGGCAAGCCGATGCTCTTGATTGCCGAAGATATCGAGGGTGAAGCCCTGGCTACACTGGTGGTCAACAAACTGCGGGGAACTCTGAACTGTGTTGCAACTAAAGCACCTGGTTATGGTGACCGCAGAAAGGCGATGATGGATGATATCGCCATCCTTACAGGTGGAACTGTTATCTCCGAGGAAAAGGGAATCAAGTTAGAGAACGTCACCATTGACATGCTGGGTCAGGCGGGGCGTATTGTGGTCGGCAAAGAGGAGACTACAATAGTGGAAGGCAAAGGATCTACCGAAGATATTGAGACGCGCATCAACCAGATCAGGAACCAGTTCGATGCGGCAACTTCGGAATACGACCGTGAAAAACTCCAGGAGCGCATGGCTAAACTAGCTGGCGGTGTTGCTGTAATCAAGGTTGGTGCGGCAACAGAAGTGGAGCTGCGGGAAAAGAAAACCCGAATCGAAGATGCCCTGGCAGCAACTAGAGCGGCTGTTGAGGAAGGAATTGTCACCGGCGGAGGGGTTGCCTTGGTAAGGGCGATTCCTGCTCTGGAAAACCTTGAACTCCAGGGAGATCAAGCAACTGGGGTCAATATAGTGAAGAGGGCATTGGAAGAACCGCTCAGGTTGATCGCAAATAATGCAGGTTTTGAAGGGTCTGTGGTGGTGGAAAAGGTCAAAACCCTAGAGGGAAATCATGGTTTCAATGCCATGGAAGAAAAGTACGAGGATCTTTTTGCAGCTGGGGTCGTTGACCCTGCCAAGGTAACTCGTTCTGCGCTGCAGAATGCCGCTAGCATCTCTGGTATGCTTCTAACTACAGAGTGCTTGATTGCTGATAAAATTGAGAACGAAGAGGAAAAGTAGAGTAAACCTGGGATGCCGATGTAGGTATTAGCTGTTTATCCCAAAGACCTGTTTTTTCGGAAACAGGTCTTTTTTTTCATAGTAATCCCCACCGCTGCATAAAATGGTTATGATCTCTCTTGCTGGGGGTATTCCGTTTGGAAAAAAAAGAATTGAACCGGCAGTTAAGGTGGGTAATAATCATATTTTTCTTGGCTGTGGCTGCAGGAGGAGTAGCATATTATTTTTCCTTTTTAAGGGTTGAGCCAGCTCCTCTTTTGGAAGAAACACTGAGTAAAGCACACCAGGCGAAGAGCTACAGGTACTCCTTGCATGCGGAACTGGATATTAGCGGCAAAAAAAAGAACTGGATCCAGGTGCAGGGGGAGCGGGCTCCTGGTTGTTATCACTTCTGGGGGAAAACTTTAGGAACCCCAGTTGAGATCTACCAGTTCGGGATGAGGAGCTATACCAGGGATCCTGTGAGCAGTAAATGGACGGTTTTAGATGGTGTGGATCTCACCAAGCAGCAGCTTTATATGGCAGAAATCGATCCTTTAAACAGCTTTCGGTTTAGAAGCACCGGAGAACCACAGCTCGTAGGAAAGGATAAGGTGGGCAAGCGCAAATGCGTGATATTAGAAGTAAAACCTGAGCTAGAAAGCAAGTACCTGGAGATCTGGTGGCGGGATTTCACATACCGTTTCTGGATCGACAGGAGAAAGCATGTTTTGGTGAAGGCAGAGGCCACAGCAATTAGTAAAAACAGCAATGATACAAGTTTAACAATGACAGTGGAATTTTGGGATTTCAACAAACGGATCAAGATTACGCCCCCACTCTAGCTTATTTTCTCTTAGAAAATTGCGGGCCAAACCCCTGTCCTCCGCCTGTTAATAAAGGCGGATTTTTTATTGACATTTTGTTTCTTTTTTTCTATACTACGAAAGCGTAGGTAAGTATAATATTGGGAAAACTTATATTGATATGGTTTCTTTGTTCCAGTATGACAGATCATACTGTATTTTTTTTGGAGGTCTTCTGATGTACCGCACTTTTCTTGGTAAGACTAGGAAACAGGGGATGGTCAATTTTCTGGGGAGATTTTTCTCCCGTTTCACACCTGCGCGTATACTCGTCTTTGGTTTTGCAACACTAATCATAGTGGGGACACTCCTTTTAATGCTTCCAGCGGCAGTGCGGAGCGGACACTCCGCACCCTTTCTCACGGCCTTCTTTACCGCTACTAGCGCTGTTTGTGTTACTGGGCTGGTGGTGGTGGATACAGGAACCTATTTCTCTCTCCTCGGCCAGTTAGTTATCATCGCTTTGATTCAGGCTGGAGGGCTGGGAATTATGACCATGACCACTTTTTTTGCCATGATCATCGGCAAGAGAATCAACCTGCGGGAGAGGCTGGTCATCCAGGAAGGTTTGAATGCTATACAGCTGGAGGGTGTAGTTAGCCTAGTCAAGAGCGTTATCGGAATGACCTTGCTGATCGAGGGGATCGGGGGGGTGCTGCTCTCCATTCGTTTTATCCCGCAGTTGGGTTGGGTAAAGGGAATCTACTACGGTTTCTTTCACAGCATATCCTCATTTTGCAATGCGGGTTTTGACCTTTTTGGTATCATCTACGGTCCTTTTTCCAGTTTGACAGCTTACCGGGAGGATCCGATTGTTTCGCTTACAGTCCCCTGTTTGATTATTCTTGGTGGCCTGGGGTTTCTGGTGATTCGGGATATATACTATAAGAGGCGTTTTTCTAAGCTTCTGCTTCACTCCAAGGTGGCTTTGGCGATAACAGCGGTGCTGCTTATAGGGGGGACTGGCCTGTTCTGGCTGCTGGAGCGGGGAAACACTTTACAGTCACTTAGCCCGTTGGGTACATTTTTTGCATCCTTCTACCAGGCAGTTACCCCACGTACCTGTGGGAGCAACACTTTGAATATTAGTGCTCTGCGTGGAGCAACCCAGTTTTTCTTCGTTATTTTAATGTTTATTGGAGCTTCTCCTGGAAGTACAGGTGGTGGAATCAAAACTACAACATTTGCGGCGCTTTTGGCTGCTGTCTGGACAGTAGTACAGGGCAAGCCGAGTGCCGAGACATTTAAGAGATCTATACCTCACAGTATTGTTTATAAGGCGCTGGCTGTTACCATGCTGGCCGTTTTTTTAGTGGCAGGTGTTACCATGTCCTTGGCTATAACCGAAGAAACTACCTTTTTGGCTGCTCTATTTGAAGCCACTTCCGCCTTTGGTACGGTGGGACTTACTATGGGGCTAACACCACATCTGAGCAAGATTGGGCAGGTGTTGATCGCCTTGACTATGTACATCGGGCGGGTGGGACCCCTGACCGTAGCTCTGGCTTTCTGGCGGCGCCAGCAGTCGGCTCGGTTCAAGTATCCTGAAGAAAAGATCATCATTGGATGAGGAGATGATATTGATGGCGAAAAAACAGTTTGCGGTCATCGGTATTGGGAGGTTTGGGGGAGGTGTTGCCCGAACATTATACAGGATGGGACATGAGGTGCTGGCCATTGACAGCAATAAGGATGAGATTGAAAAGATCATGCATGATGTCACTTATGCTGTCCAGGTGGATGCACTCGACTTTGAGGCCATAAAATCGCTGGGAATCAGAAATTTTGATGTAGTGGTTGTAGGTGTAGGCAGTCACCTTCAGACCAGTATCCTGGTAACAGTGCAGTTGAAAGAGTTGGGAGTAAAATATGTTGTTGCCAAGGCCTTGAACGATCTTCATGGCAAGGTGCTGGAAAAGGTGGGTGCGGACAGGGTTGTTTATCCGGAGCGTGATATGGGCACCCGGCTGGCGCATCATCTGGTTTCAACCAATGTGATCGATTACATCGAACTATCTTCGGAATACGGTATCATTGAAATGCAGGTACCTGAAGTGATTATTGGAGTTACAATGGGCAAGGCTGACTTGCGTGCCAGATTCGGGGTTACAGTGCTGGCAATCCGCAGGGGTTCAGAGGTTATTGTTTCCCCTGGTGCTGATCATGTTTTTGAGGAGCATGATATTATGGTAGTGCTGGGAGGAACCGAGGATATTGGAAGGCTGGAAGCGAAGAGTAGAATCAAGTAGTTAGTTCTAGGTTAAGGTATGCGTAAAATCAGAAAAGGGGAGATAATCATGGTGCGAGAATGTTTGCGGCTAACCGATGAAGACTTGAGCAGTATCGGGCAGCAGCGTGTTGAATGGGCATGGAGAAAAATGCCTGTTTTGCAGCGGATCAATGAAAAATGGGAGAAGACCCTCCCTCTCAAGGGGATTAAAATTGCTGCCTGTTTGCACATTTCTGCTAAAACAGCGAACCTCGCCCGGGTGCTTAAAGCAGGTGGCGCGGACCTGGTTCTTTGTGCCTCAAATCCACTGAGCACCCAGGATGACATTGCGGCGGCCCTCAATGTGGTCTACGGGGTCCCGACCTTTGCCCGCCGAGGTGTGGACAATGATTCTTATTACATGCAGATCAATGCCGCTCTGGATACAGAGCCGCATCTGACCATTGACGATGGAGCAGACCTGATCACAACCCTCCATAAAGAGCGTCCAGAGCAAGCGAAACTTGTGATTGGAGGCACAGAGGAGACAACCACTGGTGTCGTAAGATTGAGGGCAATGGCTAGGGACGGTGCCTTAAAATATCCCCTGGTGGCAGTAAATGATGCTTTGACAAAACACCTTTTCGACAACAGGTACGGGACTGGGCAGTCCGCCCTGGATGGTATCTTACGGGCAACCAATTATCTCATTGCAGGTTCCACCTTTGTGGTTGTCGGATATGGATGGTGTGGCAGGGGCCTCGCTGCTCGAGCCCGGGGGCTCGGGGCAAGAGTAGTGGTTGTAGAGGTAGATCCCTTCAAGGCATTAGAAGCCCTCATGGACGGACATGAGGTTACAAATATGACGGAAGCGGCGAAAAGAGCCGATTTTATCGTTACGGTCACCGGGGACATTCATGTGCTGGGAGAGCAGCATATACCGTTCTTGAAGGATGGAGTAATTGTTGCCAATGCTGGACATTTTAATGTAGAGATCGATATCCCCTTCCTGGCATCACTAGCCCACAAACGCCAGACTGTAAAAGGAGATGTAGAGGAATTCACCCTAGAGGACGGCCGACGGATTTACCTCTTAGCTGACGGTAGGTTGGTAAACCTGGCCTGTGGGGAGGGACATCCTGTTGAGGTGATGGACTTAAGCTTTGCGAACCAGGCTTTGTCAGCTGCTTGGTTGGTCTCTCAACGGGGAAAATTGGAAGCGGGTGTCTACCAGGTACCTCGTGAGATCGATGAACGGGTTGCGAGGCTTAAATTGGCGGCATATGAAGTTGAGATCGAGGAGTTGACAGAGGAACAGAGGGCGTACCTGGCCTCCTGGGAGATTGGTACTTGATCAGACCGAGTGCCTGAAAATATTCTGGCCAGTCGGCTTCCTGGCTGGCCTAGTGATATTATTTGCCAATTTGTGATATAATAAGACATGCTTTTTTCTGATTATGCCGTTCTTAAAGGAACTTTTGGAACAGCAGAAGGTGCCATTTCATAACAGATTGGGTGGGGAGTACAGTTGGAGAAACTAGAGGTGCTGTTTCCGGAAGATAGATTACAGTCAAAGGTCGAGGAGATGGCAGAGCAAATCAATCGAGATTACGCAGGGAAAGAAATCCTGGTTGTTGGCATCCTGCGGGGTGCTTTTGTCTTTCTTGCGGATCTGGTGCGCAAGCTTAAAGGACCGCTGATTATAGATTTTGTGGCGGTCTCCAGCTACGGGGACGACACTGCCAGTTCTGGAGTTGTCAGGTTTTTAAAAGATCTAGATGAGAGCGTAGCGGGGAGGCATGTGCTCCTGGTGGAGGATATTATTGACTCTGGCCTGACCCTGAAATACCTTTATAAAAACCTGAAGGCCCGCGGTCCAGCGAGCCTCAAGGTCTGCACACTGCTGGACAAGCCAAGCAGGCGTAAGGTTGATTTTATTCCTGATTACAATGGATTTACTATACCTGATTATTTTGTGGTAGGATATGGCCTTGACCGCGGCCAGCGTTACCGGAATCTTCCTAGTATCTATTATTTTTGCACGGAAAACCATTAGAATTTGCAGAAAGGGGGGTCAGGCATGGGTGAACGGGACCTGATCCTGGTTGTGGATTTCGGAGGAGATTATACTCAACTGGTTGCCCGCCGCATCCGTGAGGCGCATGTTTATTGTGAGGTTGTGCCTTATACTGTGACCGGGGAGGAGATACAGAAGAAGAAGCCGCAGGGTTTGGTGCTTTTAGGTGGTCCGGCAAGTGTTGATGATAAAGCACCGGTGTGTGATCCTGATTTGCTGCAGGAATACCCGGTACTTGGAATTGGCGAAGGGATGCAGCTGCTGGTTCGTCTGTTAGGAGAAAAGGTGACCAGGGCAGAGCAGCAGGAAACAGCTGCACCTGGGATACCAGCGGCCATCTTTAATGGTGAGCGCCTTATCTATGGAGCCCAGTTTTACTTGGAACTGCGTGATACTCCTCGCGGGCAAGAGATGATCGAAAACTTCCTTTATGATATCTGTGGATGCCGGGGTGATTGGACACCCGCTGCCTTTATTGAAGAACAAATAGCGAGTATCAGAAAAACAGTAGGCAGCAGCAGGGTAGTGGGGGCTTTGAGTGGCGGTGTTGATTCCACAGTAGCAGCCACACTGGTTCACCGGGCTATTGGCGACCAACTGACCTGCATCTTTGTCGACCACGGCTTGCTCCGGAAGGGTGAGCGGGAACAGGTGACAAAGATTTTCCAGGAGAAGCTTGGGGTAAACACGATCACAGTTGATGCCCGGGAGCGCTTCCTGACTAAACTTTCTGGTGTCACAGACCCAGAGAAGAAGCGGAAAATTATTGGTCATGAGTTCATCCGTGTCTTTGAAGAGGAAGCCTCTGGTCTCGGTGATTTTGAGTTTCTCCTCCAGGGCACCATTTATCCCGATGTAATCGAATCAGGAACTTCTGCTACTGGTGTAGTTAAAAGTCACCATAATGTAGGTGGACTTCCTGATGACATGAGGCTGCGCCTTTTGGAGCCGCTGCGGTTGCTGTTCAAGGATGAGGTGCGCCTTATCGGGCAGGAACTGGGTCTGTCTGAGGATCTTGTCTGGCGCCAGCCTTTCCCGGGACCGGGCCTGGCAGTTCGTGTTTTGGGTGAAGTAACCGAAGAGAAGTTGGACCTGGTCCGGGATGCGGACTATATCCTGAGAGAGGAAATCCGGCGAGCTGGTCTGGATCGGGAGATCTGGCAGTACTTTGCTGCTCTGCTGCCGGTTAGGAGTGTTGGTGTAGTCGATGGTGAGCGCACCTACGCTCACCCAATTGTGCTGCGGGCGGTTACAAGTGAAGATGCCATGACCGCTGGTTGGGCGCGGCTGCCCTATGATTTGCTGGAGCGGATAGCCAACCGGATTCTGGGTGATGTTCCAGGTATCAACCGGGTGACCTATGATATCACTCCCAAACCACCTGGCACCATTGAATGGGAATAATTTGGTGAGGTGACAAAGGGACGGTCCTTTTGTCATTTCAATGACAATACTTGATACCTGAATCCTGTCTCAGGTATTTATTTACAGGTAGAGGTGAAAGGATATGGAAGTACCATTGGTTGGTATAGTTCTGGGAAGCGATTCTGATCTTCCGAAAGTGGAGGAGACAGCGAGCGTTCTGCGGGATTTTGGGGTACCCTATGAAATGACCATTGCCTCGGCTCATCGCAACCCCGACCTGGCTGCTACCTATGCTCGGGATGCGGAAAAGCGAGGCATCGCGGTGATCATTGCTGGGGCGGGAATGGCAGCACACCTTCCTGGTGTGCTGGCGGCGTACACCTGCCTCCCGGTTATCGGGGTTCCTCTGCAGGGGGGTGCCTTGAACGGGATCGATGCCCTCTACTCAATAGTCCAGATGCCACCGGGAGTACCGGTAGCCACGGTGGCTGTCAATGGGGCGCGCAATGCCGCTCTCTTGGCAATCCAGATGCTTGGTACCAAGGATTCTGGATTGAGAGAGAAGTTCCGGGCATATAAAAAGGAATTGGCCGAGAAGGTGGGCAGGATAAATAACAGCGTATACAGAAATATTTAAAAATATCTAAGTGGTAATGGGATGTAGTGAAACAAATATATGGTTTTAGCGTAGGCGAGTAGGGTGCGACCTGTTCTGCTTCAGTGAAGAATTGCGATATCTATTCTATTGCGAGTTTTTACAAAATCGAAACTTCTCGATCCCGGGGTCAGGGTAAATTAACCGGGATGATTTTTTTATGGTTACAGGACGCTGGAATATCACAAGCATCTTCTCGAGCAGTTCTGCTCGGAGACTAGGGCTTGTAAATGATATTCTGCGTTATTACTTATTCATCAAAAACCTGGTGCTGGTGGACCTTGAATTGGAATTCAGTTGGCAGAAAGGTGAGATACTACTAGCTGATGAGATAGATTTCCTGATACCTGATGTTTTTGGGATCAGTTTCCGGCGTGATCTAGGTGGGTTGATACCCACTGATGAGTATTTTGGAAGAAACCGTAAGGAGGGAAACCCATTGTTTGAAGCACGAATCTACATAACTCTGAAAAAAGGAATACTTGATCCAGAGGGAAAAACAGTCAAACAAGGCCTAAAGTCTTTGGGGTACGACCAGGTAGAAGATGTGAAGACAGGCAAGTACCTGATCCTCACTCTCAAAACTGCTGATCGAATCGCAGCGGAACAAGAGGTGCGTGAGATGTGTGAGAAACTCCTGGTCAACCTGGTAATCGAGCGTTACACATTTGAACTCCGGGAGGTTGAAGAATGAGATTTGGAGTAGCGGTTTTTCCCGGGTCCAATGCTGCTGACTGCTACCATATTATCGATCAGGTGCTCGGCCACTCTGTTGCCTACATTTGGCACCAGGAGAGGGACCTGACCGGGTTTGATTGTGTGATCCTTCCCGGTGGGTTTTCTTATGGGGATTACCTGAGGGCTGGGTCAGTGGCTAGTTTGGCCCCGGTAATGGAAGAAACAGTGAAGTTTGCGGAACAGGGGGGGCTTGTTTTGGGTATCGGCAACGGTTTCCAGGTTCTCCTGGAGGCAGACCTTCTTCCAGGAGCTATGCGCCGCAACGAGATACCCCAGTTTCGCTGTCATGATGTTTTCTTAAAGGTCGAGAGCAACACGCTTCCTTTTACCAACAGATACCGGAGGGGAGAGGTGATCAGAGTCCCCAGTGCCCATGGTGAGGGGAACTATTACATTGATCACCAGGAACTGGCCAAGATGGAGCAGCAGGGACAGGTGGTCTTCCGTTACTGTACGGAAGCAGGGGAGATCACACCTGAGGCCAACCCCAATGGTTCTATTGAAAATATCGCTGGGGTCTGCAGTAAAAAGGGGAATGTTCTAGGCTTGATGCCTCACCCGGAACGCTGTGCCGAAGAGATTCTGGGCAATACAGCAGGGCGGCGCGTTTTCCTTTCTATTTTGAACTGGTTGGGAATCAACCAGCAGAAGAAGGTGATTGTGCATGGCTGATCAGAAACCTGTATGGCAAGAGATGGGACTGACTGCAGGTGAATATGATAAGATCTGTGAAATTCTTGGGCGTGAGCCAAACTATTTAGAGACGGGACTCTTTGCAGTGCTCTGGTCTGAACACTGCAGTTACAAGAATTCTCGCCCGGTATTAAAGAAGTTCCCCACAGAAGGGAAACGTGTCCTCCAGGGTCCTGGTGAGAATGCAGGAGCTGTTGATATCGGGGATGGGCAAGCGGTTGTTTTCAAAGTCGAGAGCCACAACCACCCATCGGCCATTGAACCTTATGAGGGTGCAGCCACAGGTGTAGGGGGTGTCGCGAGAGACATCTTTACCATGGGGGCACGCCCGATTGCTGCTTTGAATTCCCTGCGTTTCGGGAGTCTGGATGATCCCTGGGTGCGCCATCTTCTCTCTGGAGTGGTAGCGGGGATAGGTGGTTACGGCAACCGCATCGGTGCCCCTACAGTTGGGGGAGATATCTTCTTTCACTCGAGTTTCAAGGGAAATCCCTTGGTCAATGCCATGTGTGTTGGCCTGGTAGACCATGATAAAATTGTACGCGGGCAGGCTGCGGGACCTGGTAACCTGGTGCTGATTGCAGGTGCCAAGACCGGAAGTGACGGGGTCCACGGCTGCACTTTTGCCTCTGAAGAGTTGACTGAGGAAACAGAAGCACCGGCAGTGCAGAGAGGGGATCCTTTTATGGAAAAGCTCCTCATGGAGGCCTGCCTGGAGGTAATGGAAAAAGGTCATGTAGTGGGGATTCAGGATCTGGGAGCTGCGGGACTTACCAGCTCCAGCGCTGAGATGGCCGGGAGAGCTGACACCGGACTAGAGCTCGACCTTTCTCTGGTACCGATCAGGGATGAGGGAGTGACTCCCTATGAAATGATGCTCTCCGAGTCCCAGGAACGGATGCTGATGGTACTAGAACCGCAGGATGAAGAAGCAGTTAAGGAAATCTTCACCAAGTGGGGAGTGGAAGCAACTGTAATAGGAAAGGTGACCGAGGATAATATCTATCGTCTGCGGGACGGGGATGATATTATTGCCGAAGTTCCTGTCAAGGCTCTCACCGATTCACCGGTCTGGTACCCGGAACAGCGGGAGCCGGAGTATTATCAGCAGCTGCGCTCCTGGAAACCTGATAATCTCCCGGTTCCGGAAGATTTAAGTCTTGTTCTATCACAGCTGCTGGCGTCACCCAACATTGCCAGCAAGGAGTGGGTTTACACTCAGTTTGATCATTCTGTTTTGCTCAATACTGTTGTGGGCCCTGGTGCAGATGCTGCTGTGCTGCGCATCAAGGGAACGCCAAAAGGGATTGCCATGACTACCGACGGAAACTCTCGCTACTGCTATTTGGACCCCCGGCGCGGGGGAGCCATTGTTGTTGCAGAAGCAGCTCGGAACCTCTCCTGTGTCGGAGCGGAACCAGTGGGACTAACCGATGGCCTTAACTTCGGCAACCCTGAAAAACCGGAAATATTCTGGCAGTTTTGTCAGGCAGCAGAGGGTATAAGTGAGGCCTGCCGAGCCTTGGATATTCCTGTTGTCAGTGGTAATGTCAGCTTTTATAATGAATTTAAAGGGGAGGCCATTTACCCCACACCTGTTGTGGGTATGATCGGCCTTCTTCCTGATGCCAGCAAGCATGTCACACAGGCCTTCCAGGATTCGGGGGACAAGATCGTGCTGCTGGGCAAATTTGTTCCCCAGTTGGGTTCCAGCGAGTACCTGTCAGTGGTTCACGGCCTGGAGGCCGGAGCGGTTCCAGAACTAGACCTGGAACAGGAAAAACGGGTTCAGGAATGCTGCAGGGCTCTTATTAGAAACGGAATGACTAAATCTGCCCATGACTGTGCTGAGGGTGGACTTGCTGTTGCCCTGGCTGAGTGCTGTATTTCAGGTAAGCTAGGGGCCACCCTGCAGCTGCCTTTTGAGGGTCGGGAGGACAATTACCTCTTCGGTGAAGTGCAGTCTTGTATAGTGGTTACCTGTGTCCCAGGTGAATTGGCTAATGTTCTGCAAACAGCAGCAAATAGCGGAATTTCCTCGTTGGTGCTGGGCCAGACCGGGGGAAATCACTTCATTATCCAGGATCAAGCTGGGCGCGTTTTAATCAAACAGCATGTGGAGGAGTTGGATAAGGTATGGCGGGGGAGCATTTCGAAGTACTTCTAGATGAAGATAAACCAAAAGAGGCCTGCGGTGTTTTTGGCATTTATGCCCCCGGCCAGGATGTAGCACGGGTCACCTACTACGGATTGTATGCCCTTCAGCACCGCGGTCAGGAGAGTGCTGGTATTGCTGTGGGTGACGGGCAAAAGATCACCTGCCGCAAGGGAATGGGGCTCGTTAGTGAGGTCTTCACAGAAGATACCCTAACAGAGCTTAAGGGGCACATCGCCTTGGGGCATGTTCGTTACTCCACAGCTGGGGAAAGCACAATAGAGAATGCCCAACCCCTTAACTTCTACTATCAGCAGGGGATGATCGCCCTGGGGCACAACGGGAACCTGACCAACTGCGCTGAACTCAGGAAGCAGTTGGCAGAGGCCGGGGTGGTCTTCCAGTCTACAGCTGACAGTGAATTGATTATTAACCTGATTGCCCGGGCTGGGACTGAAGATTTGACATCTGGGATCCTGAAAACAATGGAACAGCTCCAGGGGTCATATTCCCTGATTATGATGACCGAGAAGAAGATGTTTGGGATACGTGATCCTCATGGGATGCGTCCCCTCTGCCTGGGGCGTTTGGGGAACGGGTATGTACTGGCTTCGGAGTCTTGTGCTCTGGATACTATTGGAGCGGAATTCATCAGGGATGTGAAACCCGGAGAAGTTGTGATGATCGATGAAAAAGGGGTTACTGCCCTGCAGCCCCATCAAGCCGGCAAAAGAGCCTTATGTGTATTTGAATTTGTTTATCTGGCCAGGCCGGACAGTGTTATTGATGGTCTTAGCGTGCAGAAGGCACGCTACGCTTTTGGGAAGGAGCTGGCCCGGGAATATCCCCTTGATGGTGATATGGTGATCCCGGTGCCTGACTCCGGGACAAGTTCTGCCTTTGCGTATGCCATGGAGCGCGGTCTTCCCTTCAGAGAGGGCTTGATGAAGAACCGTTATGTGGGGCGCACTTTTATTCGCCCGGTTCAGGCGACCCGAGACCTGGGGGTGCGGCTCAAACTCAACCCGATCCGGGAGATGATCTCCGGCAAAAGGGTGATTATGGTCGATGATTCCATCGTGCGTGGGACTACCTCCGGGAAACTTGTCGAGATGATCCGAGATGCCGGGGCCAAAGAGGTTCACCTGTTGATTAGTTCCCCACCTGTTACTCACAGCTGTTATTATGGGATTGATACCTCTAAAAGTGGAGAACTGATTGCTGCCAGCCACTGCATTGAAGAGATCCGCGAGCATATCGGCGCTGATAGTTTAGGCTACCTGAGCCGCTCCGGTTTACATGCGGCACTGGCTCCCATCAATCCGGGAAATCTCTGTGATGCTTGTTTCTGTGGGGATTACCCGATTCAGGTTCCCTGCAAGTAGATGCACAGGGTTGTCATGGGGACGGTCCTTTTGACAAACTGCGATGCACTGGGGATGTTTCCCCTTGAATATAGTTTCACTTCAGAACCAGCAGTTTTGTTTTCCTTTGTCTGATGGAACCGCCCGGGCGGTAAGGGTGTTTAACTACTTCCGAACCCGGGCGGTATAGGATCTGCTGGGATAGGGGGTGGCATCTTCCTTTTAAAAAGGATAAAATTATTATGTTAGTTATGGTTTGGATACCATAATTACCACATGATCTATTAGAGATAGGCGGGTCAAAAAATGGAGACAGAAAAGTCGTTATATAAGGAAGCAGGTGTGGATATCGATGCCGGGGAACATGCTGTGGAATTAATCAAGAAGCATGTTGCCTGGTAACGGGAATTGATCTGGTAAAAGAACAGATTCGGATTGCATCCGGACTGTTT
>CALGIY010000142.1 GCA_937914965.1 uncultured Thermoanaerobacteraceae bacterium
TGTATTTACTACAAATATATTTTCCAAAAGGGCAGAAGACACTACAGCATCCAATAGGATGATGGCGGCTAGTAAGACTAGGTCGAGGCGATGGAACCAAGTGCGAATAATCTCCCAGTTCTCTCCCAGTAGATATCCGCAGTAGGTGAGGAACAGCGACCAGACGAGTGACCCCACAAAAGTATAGATGATAAAAGGAGTCATCTTCAGGCGTGCAGCCCCAGCAGGTAGCGAGATAAAAGTACGGATGCCAGGAAGCAGGCGTGAGAAGAAAACCGTGGCATCACCGTAGCGGTTGAGCCAGCCTTCTGCTTTATACAGTCTTTCTGTGGTCAGCCCGATATATTTACCATAGCGCAGGAGAAGCGGCCGCCCTCCGAAAAGGCCGATATAGTAGGAAACGGCAGAACCTACAGTACCTCCTGCTGCCCCAGCTAGGGCTGCAGGAAAAAATTTCAACTGCCCTGTAGAAACAAGATATCCTCCAAAGGGGAGGATGATTTCGCTGGGTAGGGGAATATTGCAGCTTTCAATAGCCATCATGATCCCCACTCCCCAGTACCCTAGGGAGGCAATATAAGCAGTTACAGTTGTCACAAGTTCTAATAACAGATCAGCCACCAGTAAAACTCTCCTCTTTTACAAATCATTATACTCGAATAAAATTGGAATGTCTTGGCAGAAAATACTTTCGGTGTCTAATAGCAATAAAGCAAACCCGGTACCATTATTGAGGGTACCCCGGAAGCTAAAGACAATAAAGCAAACCAGGTACCGTTATTTATAAGAATTCCCCCAGGTAGTCATCCAGCAGAGCATGGACCTCCTCAGGGGTTTTTGCGGCATTGACCTCGGCACGCCTTTTGGCGGCACCGGTCAGACCTTTGAGATGCCAGGCAAGCTGCTTCCTCATCTGGAGTACAGCAGTTGGGGTACCTTTCAGGCTCACCGCCAGGTCTAGATGCCTTTGTGCCATGCAGATCTGATCTGCTGCTTCAGGTCCAGGCAGCAGTTCACCTGTATATAGAAAATGTACTGTGCGCTGAAAAATCCAGGGGTTTCCCAGTGCCCCTCTCCCGATCATCACCGCATCACAGCCGGTCTCCTCGATCATCTTTCTGGCGTCTTCTGGAGTAAAGATATCCCCATTTCCGATCACTGGGATCTTTACCGCCTTTTTTACCAGGCGGATAATCCCGCGGTCAGCTTTGCCTGAATAGAACTGGTTCCGGGTACGCCCGTGAACAGCCACAGCAGCAGCGCCATTTTCCTCTGCCAGCATACTCAACTCCACAGCAGCATCCTCACCTGTGGCCCACCCTCTACGCATCTTCACCGTTACCGGCACATCCACAGCTTCAACCACCGCCCTGATGATCTCCGCGGCTCTAGGGAGATCCCGCATCAAAGCGCTCCCCTCACCGTTTTTGATAATTTTGGGAGTAGGGCAACCCATGTTGATGTCCACTAGGCCTGCGCCGTGCTCCACCACTACTGCGGCAGCCCGTGCCAGCCTTTCCGGTTCCGACCCGAAGATCTGCACCCCAACCGGGTAATTTTCTCCGCTCAAGTCAAAGAACTCCATGGTTTTTTTGTTTTTATAGAGGATCGCCTCAGCGCTTACCATCTCTGTGTAAACTAAACCACAGCCATATTCATGAGCCAGCATCCGGAATGGTTTGTCGGTAAAACCGGCCATAGGGGCCAAGAATACCTGGTTAGGCAGGAGAAGTGACCCGATCCTTACTCTACCTGTTGCGCTCATAGATAAGTTTGAGCCCCCAGAGGGTGATGTCGGGATCGATGTGGTCCACGCACTTGGTTCCAGAGCAGATCAGTTCCGCCATTCCACCGGTGGCCACAACAACTGCATCACCCCCGATTTCTGTCTTGATTCTTTGAACAATTCCCTCCAGCTGCCCAATAAACCCGTAGTAGATCCCGGACTGCATGCTGGCTACCGTATTCTTTCCGATCACCTGGCCTGGCTTCAGCAGCTCAATACGGGGAAGTTTAGCGGCCTTTTCAAAAAGCGCTTCAGTAGCAACACCGATTCCGGGGACAATGGCGCCCCCTAGATACTCCCCAGAACGGGAAACAGCACAAAAGGTGATAGCTGTACCAAAATCCACGATCACCGATGGAGCACCATAGCGTTCAGCCACTGAAACAGCATTGACAATCCGGTCTGCCCCCACCTCCCGTGGGTTTTCATAGCGGATTGGCATCCCGGTCTTCACCCCAGGCCCCACCACCAGCGGTACCTTTCTAAAGTAACGGCTGCACATCTCACAGATCACCGGGGTCATAGGTGGTACCACAGAGGACATCACTATTGCTTCTACATCCACTAAATCCAGTCCCTGGAAGTAGAAGAGATTCCTCACAAATACCCCCAGGTCATCTGCAGTGCGCCGTCGGTCTGTCCCGGTCCGCCAGCTGGTGACCAGGTCATCTCCATCGAAAACGCCCAGTACAATATTTGTATTCCCAACATCGATAACAAGAATCATGTCCTATCATCCTCCCGGCATAGGGTAACCTCTCCAGCACTGCACCTGATTTCTTCTCCTTGGGGAAGCCGCAGAGTAAGTGCCCCATCTTCCGCCAATCCTACCGCTTCCCCCAAGAACTCCTCCCCACCCACTAAAATGCGCACCTTCTTACCCAGGATGGCTTCATACTGGAGCCAGTATTCCCGAGCCTGAGCAAATCCACGGCGGCAGTATTCCTCATAGTCCCCTTCCAGTGTCTCCAAGATGCGCTGCAGAAGAGGGACACGGGGAATTCCCCCCCCGTTGATGATTGCAAGGGAGGTGGCTGTATCTTGCAGTTCTGGGGGAAAGTCATTACTTTCCTGGTTCACATTGATCCCAATTCCCAGCACCAGGCAGTTAACCTCGCTAGATCCCACCATCTCCACCAGAATACCGCTGAACTTTTTCCCTTGATAGATCAGGTCATTCGGCCATTTGATACCAGGCCTGATCCCTGTATGGCTGTGGATGGTCCGAGCAGTGGATGCTCCTGACACCAAGGTAATCTCGGGAACGAGATAAGGAAGTATGGATGGACGCAGGATCAGGGAAAAGAGAAGGCACTTCTTTTTCGGAGAATGCCACGGCCTGCGCCAACGCCCCCGGCCAGCAGTCTGTTCCTCAGCCACCACCAGCGTCCCTTCAGGGTACCCTTTCCGGGCCAAATCAAGTGCGATCTGGTTGGTAGAACCGACACTCTGGAAGTGAAAGATCTCTTTGGCCAAGACCTGGGTCTTCAGCCCACGCCGGATCTCCCAGGGATAAAGAAGATCCGGGGTATCCAGGTAGAGATAGCCAGGTTCAAAAGCTCCCTTGATCAGGTAGCCCAATTCCTGAAGCTTACACACCTGCTCCCTGACCGCAGTTTCACTGATCCCCAAATCAAATGCCAGGGCATCACCTGAGATAGGTTTCCCCTGCATTAAAATTTTCAGTAATTTTTCCCTTGTCTCTATCAAATACCTTTCATCTCTCCTATATCCATGCTGATATCTAAAGCCATGACAGAATGAGTGATGGCCCCCACAGAGATCAAATCAACCCCGGTTTCTGCCACCTCTCGAACAGCATCCCCGGCTATACCCCCTGATGCCTCCAGGAGAACCCGGCCTGCGCTGATTTTAACCGCATCACGCATCAAAGCTGGCGGCATGTTGTCCAACATGATGATATCCGCACCAGCATCCAAGGCTTCATGGAGCTGGCCTATGCTTTCCACCTCCACCTCGATCTTTACGGTGTGAGGGACTGCGGCTCGTGCCCGGCGGACTGCCTCGGTAATACCCCCAGCAACCTTGATGTGGTTGTCCTTGATCAAGACCCCATCATCAAGGCCTAACCGGTGATTATACCCCCCACCGGTGCGCACCGCATACTTCTCTAAAATCCTCAGCCCCGGGGTGGTCTTCCTGGTATCAACAAGACGAGCCCTCGTTCCTTCAAGCATTTTGGCAAGACCAGCGGCAGCAGTGGCGATCCCGCTCAAACGCTGGAGTAAGTTCAAGGCAACCCGCTCTCCAGTGAGCAAGGCACGCCCAGAGCCATTGATGCGGGCAATAACACTGCCAGGAACAAGCTCACTGCCGTCTGTAAGTTCTTGGCGAATCTCCACATCTGGATCCAGCAGTTGAAAAGTGCGCGCAGCTGCCGGCATACCGGCCAGGATCCCCTTACCTTTGCTGTGAATGATTCCTTCAGCTATAAAACCTTCAGGAACCAACGCATTGGTAGTTAAATCCCCTCTTCCTACATCCTCCGCTAAGGCACGGCGCACCACATCATCAATCACCCATAAAGGCAGCATTTATTTCCCACCCTTATTCATTATTTACTAAACTGAGCCTTTTCTTGCCAGCAGGTATTTAATGAAACCACATTACCTTTGAACAATAACATGGCGCAGCCAGTACCGATCATCCCTTTGTGGGAAGTCTTCCCGGAAGTGCCCACCACGGCTCTCCTTCCTCATCAGAGCAGCCCTGGCCGCCAGCCACCCCAAAGTGAGCAAGTTCTCTGACTCCACTCCCCGGCGTGAAGCCGGACGCTTCGGATAGTGCTGCCTGATCCTTTCCAGTTCAGCTACAGCTGCAGCAAGGTCATTCCCTTTTCTGATGATCCCTACCTTTTCCCACATCAGTAAACGTATCTGTTCAGCAACCTTCGCCCAAGGGACATCCCAATCTGGTGTCCTTTCCTCGAGGTCCAACCCAAAGAGATCAGGCTCTGTAGAGTGTTCTTCAATAAACTTTCTGGCATGTTCCGCTGCTCGGGCACCGAAGACCAGTCCCTCCAGTAGAGAGTTGCTGGCCAAACGGTTGGCGCCATGCACCCCATTGCAGGCCACCTCCCCACAGGCATAAAGCCCGGGGATGCTGGTCTCTCCATCCTTACCGGCGGAGACCCCTCCCATAATATAGTGAGCAGCAGGGGCAACAGGGATACACCCTTCATTAAGATCAACCCCATACTGATCACAGGTACGCCAGATATTAGGGAACCGCTTCCTGAACCTTTCCAGGTCTAGGTGGGAAATATCTAGATTGACGCGATCTGATCCGCTTTTCAGCATCTCAGAAACAATCGCTCGGGATACCACATCCCGTGGTGCCAATTCAGCCAGTTGATGGTAATCAGGCATGAATCGCTCACCGTTAATATTGCGTAATAAAGCCCCCTCCCCCCGCACTGCTTCGGAAATTAAGAAGCGGGGCGCCTCTTTCAGCGACAACGCTGTGGGGTGAAACTGAACGAACTCCATATCCATCATCACAGCACCAGCACGATAAGCTGCCGCCATCCCATCCCCTGTAGCAACAGCAGGGTTTGTGGTATTCTGGTAAAGCTGCCCGGCACCACCAGTCGCCACAATAACTGCACGACCCCGGCAAGTGGAAAGCTCCCCAGTCAGACTATCCATGAACACAGCTCCCACACACCGGCCTGTATGCGAATCCCGCAGAAAATCGACGAGAAAACACCCTTCCCGCAGGGTAATACGCCGGTCAGCACGGCACTCCTGAATCAAAGTTCTGGCAATCTCCCAACCGGTGGTATCGCTGGCATGGAGGATTCTTCTTTTACTATGAGCGCCCTCTTGGCCTAGGGCCCACTCACTCCCCTCCCGGTCAAAGCGCACCCCCAGTTCCACCAATTCCATCACCCTAGCAGGTCCCTCAGTAACCAGAACCTCCACAACATCATGGTCACAAAGGCCGGCCCCTGCATCCAGGGTATCCTCTAAGTGCAGGAAAGGGGAATCACCCTCATCAATAGCAGCGGCAATCCCTCCCTGCGCCTTTTCGGTATTGCTGTCTTGTGCCCGCTCTTTGGTCATCACCAGTACAGAACCGTACTCTTTTGCTCTGTAAGCAGCAACAAGTCCGGCAATACCACTTCCAATAATCAAAAAATCAGCTTCCCAGGAGGGCAACCAAAACATCCCCTTCTCCATCGTCCTATGCAACGGGGACAATTCCCCTTGCATATGGTCTTACTTCAGAACTTGTCAGTCCGAATTCATCGTCTGATGGTGTCACCTACCAACCATCAACAAATATGCTATGATATCTCCAACATCCGGGCCAAGGCCCGCTGTGCCTTTTTCGCAGTCCCGGGGTCCACCTGGATCTGAGGTTCCATACCTTCTAGGGTCTGCTTCACCTTTTCTAGTGTCGTCAGCTTCATATCCGGGCAGGTCAGTTGGTGAGCAGCGGGATAAAATAGCTTATCCGGGCAGGCCTGCTGCAGAGAATAAATCATCCCCTCTTCCGTCCCGATGATAAATGCTCTGTTAGGGGATTCCTTTGCGAATTTCAGCATGCCCCCAGTGCTGGAGACATGATCCGCAGCATCAATTACCTCAGGACGACACTCCGGGTGAACCATCACCAGAGCACCTGGATGAGCAGCCCTTGCCGCATCAATCTCAGCAACAGTCAGGTTGTCATGTACATTGCAGCAGCCATCCCATAAAATCAACTGACGGCCGGTCTTCCGGGATATATAGTGGCCTAGATTGCGGTCCGGAACAAAGAGCACTGGTTTGTCATTTGGAAGGGAGTTTACTACTTGTACAGCATTAGATGAAGTGCAGGCAATATCGCTCTCCGCTTTTACAGCTGCCGAAGAGTTTACATAGGTAACAACAACACACCCCGGAATCTCTTCTTTCCTTGCGCGCACCGCTTCCCCGGTAGCCCGATCCGCAAGATAACACCCTGCATTTTTCTCGGGAAGAAGAACTGTCTTCTCCGGAGAGAGGATTTTCGCACTTTCCGCCATAAAATAGACACCACAAAAAACAATGACCTCCGCATCAATACTAGCCGACTGTT
>CALGIY010000143.1 GCA_937914965.1 uncultured Thermoanaerobacteraceae bacterium
GGTTCAGGCAAAAGCACCCTTGTGAAACTGGTGCTTGGGCTGCTGGAACCTGTACACGGGGAGGTACTGCTGTTTGGAGAGGATGTAAAAAAGTTCAGGGAATGGCACCGGGTGGGATATGTGCCGCAGAAGGCAGCCCTCAGCAGCAGATTTCCGGCCACGGTCAGAGAAGTCGTTGCTACTGGGTGCTTCGGAAGGGTTGGCTTATATCACCGCCTGCAGCAAGATGATTGGGATGCTGTTGTTGAGGCTCTGGAAATGGTGGGTCTTGTCCCACTCCAGCACCAGCCGCTGATAGAGTTATCTGGGGGGCAGCAGCAGCCGGCCTTTATCGCCAGGGCTCTGGCCAGCAGACCCGAGATTCTGATCCTGGATGAACCGCAGGTGGGTCTTGATGACCGCTACCTTTACGATTTCTATCGGCTGCTGCAGCAGCTTAACAAAGAGAAAAAGATTACAGTTCTCATGGTTTCACATGATGTGGGAGTAGTGGGGTGCTGGGCAAATCGGGTCGCCTGTCTCAACAGGAGATTAATCTGCCAGGGTCCACCCCAAGAGGTTTTGACACCGAGCAATCTCAACCATATCTATGGTGTGGATCTTTCTGCTGTCACCAATTTACACTAACGAAGAGAGGTTTCCGTAGATGGAAATGCTGCAGTACGATTTCATGGTGCGTGCCCTGATCGCTGGGTTGGTGACTGGTTTGATTTGCCCTGCCCTGGGTGTTTTTCTTGTAATTCGCCGTTATTCTTTTATGGCTGATACTATTGCCCATATCTCATTAGCAGGGGTTGCTATCGGCCTCTGGGTTGGGGTGGCTTCATGGTTCTCCCCATTGTTAACTATTTTTACCGCTGTTTTGGGGGCACTGATGGTGGACCATCTCCGGTCACGCTCGAGCCTTTCCGCTGATGCCTTGCTGGCTTTGATGATGAGCGGTGGGCTTGCCCTGGCTGTAATCTTCTTCGGGCTGGCTAAGGGAGGAGCCCTGGACATTACTTCGTACCTTTTTGGAAGCTTGATGACCGTCAGCACTAGGGATATTTGGTTGATATTGGCTGTTGCCGCAGCGGTCTTCTTGTTTCTAGTCCTCCTATCCAAAGAGCTTTACTTTATTTGCTCAGATGAGGAGTCAGCCCGGGTCTCAGGGCTTCCGGTAGACAGGCTGAACCGCCTTTTTATTTTTCTAGTGGCGATGACTGTTGCTGTCAGCCTCAGGGTTGTAGGGACCTTATTGGTTGGTGCCCTGATGGTGATACCGGTTCTGACCTCTCTTAGTTTGGGACGCAGTTTTCGCCAGGTGTTCTACCTTTCCCTGGTGTTAGGTGTTCTTTCTACCTTACTTGGGCTGACTGCATCCTACCAGTTTGGGCTGGCGGCGGG
>CALGIY010000144.1 GCA_937914965.1 uncultured Thermoanaerobacteraceae bacterium
CATGTTGTCCTTTGCTTCTTTAATGAGTTCATTTATATGTACAGGCCATGTCCTAAGCGAGTACCCCCGGGAGATGCTTAAAAGCGCTTTTGGGTGGGTCAGGTTGAACTTGGAAATCCTCTTTTTAATCTTCCGAATGGTTTCCTCAATTAATTTTTTGTAGCTGTTCGGGATAAGAACGGCAAATTCATCACTCCCGATTCGGGCTGCGATAGATTTGTGGTGAAAGGAGTCCTTGAGTATCCTGGCAGTGGTACGCAGCAGCAGATCCCCGGTATCATAGCCCATGGTCTCATTTACTAGTCTCAGACCATCGATGTCACAGAGGAAAAGACCAACTGAGGATGAGGGGTTCTCCTTAAGGCTTGACAGTTCTTGCAGAAAATACTCACGATTAAAAAGTCCGGTTAAGGGATCGCACAGACTCAGATAGCGTACCTCATTTTCAAGCTGTTTTTCTTTTGTAATGTCGCTGAATGTCACAACGATATAACTTTTTTCCGGACTGGTAAGTTTTATGTCAAAGTAAAGGTCTAGTGCGTCAATATGCTTCTCAAAACGCACTTCTTGACCCAAATAGTTGACTTTGTTATAAAAAGATTTCAATTTATGTTCGTGGTGTTTGTGATTTGGGAAAAAAGTGGTGAGCTTTTTACCAATAACTTGTTCTTTTTTTAAGTTAAATAGTTTTTCAAAAGCATCATTAATATGAAGGAAAAGGAAATCAAGCTGCTGGCCATCTTCATCTGTAATGGTTTCAATAAAGGCAACAGCTTCATCAATATTATTCAGCATCTCTATATGTTTCAATAGGGTCTCTTTATATCTAGTCTCTTTTTGCCTGCGACCAGTAGTATCCATAGGGAATACACCCCCTTACCGGTTCTAATCTGCTGTGAGCTTTGCTGATAAATTGTAGTTTTGTTATCACTGGTGGCAAATGGAATTTTGGTGTGTAATGTACACCAGCATGGACTGGGGCTATGATTAGGAAACTGTTTCTGCTCCGGCAACCAGTTGATATAACCACTTATGGAAACCAGAATCCGATAAATCCCGACATATCTTATCACATTTAGGCACTATCTCCAAGACATTCATAAATCCTTTTTCTTAGTCTATATAAGTAAAAAGTCCTTAGTCTCTTCCTAAATAGTAACATAAATTGCGCTAAGCTAAACCTGCCTAGCCCCTGTGCCACCTCAAAATGGGCGTAGAGCAAGCTGAACAAAGCGGAAACCTAATAGTTGGACTTATGCTGTACAAAGGTCCAGAAGGCTTTATGTCTGGGTACCACTGGATGTAAAAGCCTATGTTAAGATGTGGTAGGTAAAGACGGTGGTTTAATGGTTGACTGTGGTATTTGGTTTGACGAAGCAAAACACGAAAATGTCAAAGCAATGGTAGACTTTACAAAAGAATATGGGTATACAAGTAAGGATGAAATTTGAGCTGTCTAGGCACGAACAATAACGTTAAAACCCAATTACAGCAGTATTCATCAACGCCTGGATCTGCGATATAATGCTTGGGAGTGGCTCTTCACTTTCGTGCATCTTTTCTAGAGGTGATAATAGTGCAAAATTCCCGGGAGCGGGTAAAGGCTGCTATTCAGTGTCAACAACTGGACAGGATTCCTAAAGGAGAGCTGTGTCTTGACGATACCCTGATCAAGCAGGTTTTAAAATGCGATCATGTCGGTTTTGAGGAAAGGGTCAGTTTTATTAATAGTTTGGGGCTGGATTTGGTCTGTCTGTCTCCTGATTATCCTACCTGTGCAGGGATCCCAACTGCATCTGGAATTACGTTGCCAGATTTGGAGAGGTGGGTTTTGGATACCCCCCTCTTTACTTTTGCCCTTATTGATGGATCCTTCGGGTGGGGGATGCGTACCTTGGGGTATGCCGACTTTTTAACCCTTCCTCGGAGATCTCCTCTTGCCCTTCAGGAGCTGATCGAGAACGTGGAAAGATTGAATAAGGATCTGATTAAGAGATGTATCGACCAGGGAGTCGATGGGATTATCCTGGCAGATGACATCGCTTACCAGCGGGGGCTGTTGCTTAACCCCAATTTACTGAGAAACAAATTCTTCCCCTCATTGAGCAGGCAGGTGGTAGCCGTGAAGGACCAGGTTCCGGTTTTCTTTCATTCGGACGGGGATTATGCTGAAGTCATCCCGGATTTGATAAAGTGCGGGTTCCGGGGGCTGCAGTGCTTTGAACGCCGGGCAGGTATGGATCCTTTGAAATTGAAATGTCAGTACCCCGAACTGTGCGTTTGGGGGACACTGGAGGTTGAGGATTTAGAACGTGCAGCAGACCCGGGTTACTTAGAGAAAGTGATCTCTGAGATCGCTGAACTTTCCTCTCGCGGAGGGTTTATCCTGGGCACAACCTGTGGACTCTTTCCCGGAATTAACCTGGATGGCTTAACTGCGATTTATGAACGCTTTTAATAACCCCTTACTCAGTTGGAAACGGGGATGGTTCTGCTGTCCCGCGAAATAAACACTGTGCCGAAATAGTGGTTGCATTTTCCACTGTCCCGTCTGGGTTAGGATTCTATGATGTCAGCAAGTTGGTATCCTAGAAGGACTGCCACCAGGAGCAATAAAGCAATAAGACAATAAAGCAAACCACAATAAAGCAAACCAGGTACCGTTAGTCGGTACCGTTAGTCAAGGGCCGCTGTGACCTCTTCGTCGGTGGTCTGGCTGAAGTCCTCATAAAACTGCCCTACCGCGGAAAAGACCTCTGGAACCAATAAACAGACAAGTTCGTCAACATCTTTTTTTAGCTGGGCTGCCGCCTCCATAGAGGCCACAGGGACGGCTAGTACCAGGGAGTCGGGGTCAGCCTTCCGGATCGACCGCAAGGCTGCTTTGGCTGTCAGGCCGGTGGCGATTCCGTCATCAACCACGATCACGGCCTTTCCTCGGAAGTCCAGTGGCTCCCGGTTCGCCCGGTAAGACCTGGCGCGTCTTTCGATCTCCTTTACCTGCTGGGAGATTTCGACCTGCAGGTCACCTTTCTTTAACCCAAGCATCTCCAATGATTTTTCATCAAGGATTACTGTGCCGTCAGGAGCGACAGCACCGACCGCTAATTCCTTGTGAAAGGGGGCGCCGATTTTGCGGGGGATGATCAGATCAAGGGGAGCGTTTAGTTCTTTGGCTACTTCTGCCGCTACCACCACACCTCCCCTGGGGATCCCTAGCACCACCGTATTTTTCCCTCGGTAGGCTGTCAGTTTTGCTGCCAATTTCTGCCCGGCATCATGGCGATCTGCAAAGACCAAACCAAACACTCCTTTCTGGTATCATTATTACCCAAAAAGCACCAACACACACTTGCTTTATGATTTGAATTAAGCACTTTTACCCGTTTGATCATTCCTATGGAGATCCGGGGGAGTTTATTTCGGAAAGACTGGTCCTAAGGTGAGACTATATGCGAAGGGAACCGCCCCGGTGTAACCTGCAGTGAGAGCAGTTTTTTTCAGACTTCTGAACTTCTTTTTTCTGGGTAGATATCAAGAAAACCGTTCCCGTGATATTCTGCTGTCCACCGAAATAGTCGTCTGGTCGTTAGTCGTTGGAAGAGGACTTTTCGGGGGATATGTAGTGGTTATGATGTTGGTCTGAACGGCAGATATAGTAGATATATATGGAAAGTAGATCAAGAGAACCGTCAGACTGATCTTCTCTGATCTTATTATACCAGACATTAGCAGGCAGGGAGGCAAGTCGTACCCTTCGGTCGCATACAAATTAGTACAAACGGATGAGAATAAGGGGGATTTCCGTTGGATCCTTTAGATGCGCTTCAAACCCTGGTTTTTATGTCTGTGGTGGTAGAGGCTCTGACGGCCATTTTCCGGCAATTTATCAGCACAAGGGCGTCAGAAATTGTCACTATCCTGGTTGGGATTACCCTCTGTTTTGCTTATAATGTAGGTATCTTCAGTACATTGGGACTAACCACCAGATATCCTTTGGTTGACTATATTGTTTCCGGAATAATTATCTCCCAGGGCTCCCATGCCCTCTCCGAGCTGTTTAAACTCCGCCAGAAATAACTGCATTGACTTTTTTCCATAATTAGGTTAAACTGATCTCGCAATTATAGGGAGGGGATGTAGATGAATCTGGTTGATGGAATTATTTTTTTGTGTTTGGCTTGGGGTGCATGTCGAGGGTTCAGCAAAGGGCTGATTTCCATGGTTTGCGGTTTTGCTGCTTTTCTTGCTGGGGTCTGGTTGGCTGGGCAGTACTATATCCAAGCAGCCAAGTTCCTGGGTGAGCGGTTGGGCCTTGAGTCGATTTTTACAAAAGTCTTCATCCCTTTTTTCGCCGGGGGGCCTGCCGAGAGTGTTCCCCAACTTCCTTCGGAGGCGGTGAATACCCTGTCTGGTTTTCCTCCTTCTCTTTGGGAGCCGGTGCAGGCACTGCAGACGGGTATTTCCGGGGTTACAGGGGCTCGCATTATGGCCGACAGCCTGGTCAAACTAATTGCCTTTTTCCTGATTTTTGCTTTGGCTTCCTGTCTTCTAAGGACAATTTTGGGACTGCTGGCCAGGTTTCTCACCGGACTTGCCAATGTGACGCTGCTGGGGGGTGTTAACCGCATGGGGGGATTGGGGGTCGGATTGGTTACCAATGCTCTTTTCCTTGTGGTAGCAGTTGGAATGTTGACCCCACTGGTTTACAGCTTGAGTTTAGGGGTAGCGGGGGAGGGATTTCGCACTGCCCTTTTAAACAACTGGCAGTCTTCGGTATTGGTACCTTATA
>CALGIY010000145.1 GCA_937914965.1 uncultured Thermoanaerobacteraceae bacterium
AGTTGGAGATGATTTTAGTGGAGATCCAATTGAGGATACTTTAATGCTCATGAAAATTAGAAGAAAAATAGATAATAGAATTGAGCCTCGACCATATAAAACAAGTGATTTTAATTCATCTAACCCATTTGTAAGAGAAATAATAAATAGTGGAAGAGAAATAAAATAGAAATAAAACTCGACAGTTGCGACGCATTCTTCTTTAGTGCCCACCCAAGGTCAACCTGGTCCAGCACCATCCGAATCCTCGACCGACGCTCCTGCCGACTAGGCCTGGCGTTCGCATACTCAAGCGGAATCATAACATTTCGCTCGACGGTTTCGTTCTCAATTATCGCAAAGTCCTGATGCACATACCCAAAGAACTTATTGCGCAGCTGGGCACGTCGACGCTCATCTTCTCCCACTTCTGCCCCCTGGATGAGCACGCTGCCCTTAGTCGGCCGGATAATCAAACCCAACACAATAAAGACCGTCGATTTTCCGCTCCCTGACGGCCCCATAAGGGCAACTGCCTCACCCGCGGCAATACTCAGGGAAACGTTGCGCACGGCAATGACCTGAGTGCGGCCACTCCCGTAAACCTTTGATATGTTGCAAACTGTAAGGACTGCTTCCATGTTCACCTACATAGAAGAGAAAAAAGAAGCTGCAATCCCAAAGGGAACTGACACAGCAACAACCGCATCTAAGTTCCCACGATGGATCATTTGGGCCGCCGGAGGCCCCCTTCTTCTTGCTCTGATCTGCTATCTTGTAATCAGTTGGTTCAAACAAAAAAAGGAGCGGGAAGATGACGAAATGAGATTATGAGTGTGAACCTGGACTCCCCTCTCCTCCACCATATATATAATAGTAAAGTAGACTCTAATGATGGATCCTATTTTTTATAATGACATAATGCTTCTGGTAAAAGATCCTTTGACCCATAACCATATCATCCCACAACGATCGATTGCTTGTATGACGCTAATACTACCTAAAAAGATGATAGTTTTTATTAACGGATTAGTGGTATAATAGAGAAAATCTTGATTTTAAGCCTAAAATCAAGTAATCTTTTTGCCAACTAGAGACTTGTCAACTAAAGATAAATAAAGAACCAATGAATGGTTTTAACTTCTAATCCGGAACACCGAAAAAGCACTGAATTACAGGGCTTTTCAAGTGCTGATCTTTCGCCGCTCGGTTATTCGCCGGGCGTTTTTTCATTTTTATGCCGAGCAATCGAGTTGATGCTGGTGGCCGGTGAAACTCGGCAAAGGGTATATCGTCGCAACAAGCGTGCTGATTTGTTTGAATCTAACTATATTGATATAATTAAGGAACTTGAGAAGCCCGCCGGGATGGGTTATGCTTGAACGTAGATGAAATTACCAAAACACAACCTTAAAAACTTTCCAATCAAAACCATGCAATATATTGGCATGGACTTTTGTGGATGCCATATTTACGCAAGGTGGCGTAAAAAGCGTAAGGAAGGAGGTGTACTCATGAAAGAGCAAAATATGAGATTTGGGGATTTCATTTTGAAGATATGTCGGAGCGATTGGGAATATCCTTGAGCCTGCTCGTGCAGGTTGCATTTGACTTTTTCAAACTAATGATTTTTACACTAATGAATAGGAGTTGTTTAACACAATGGATAACCTACGAAGCTTAGTTCCATATGTTCCGGCACTTGGAGCAATTTCGTTGCTTTTTGCGGTTTACCTGGCAGGTAAAGTAAGCAAAGCAGACCCCGGAACTAAGACAATGATGAAGATTTCTGGTTACATTTCTGATGGAGCGATGACCTTTCTAAGAAAGCAATATAATGCAATTGCTGTTTTTGTAGTGGTTGTCTTTCTGGTACTTATATTCCTGCTTCCTGCAAATGCTTGGCAAACCGCCATTTGTTTTCTGGTCGGGGCACTTTGTTCCGCGGCAGCAGGATTTTTCGGCATGAAGGTGGCTACTAAAGCTAACGTTAGAACGACACAGGCTGCCCGCACTTCACAGAATGCTGCCCTGGGAATTGCCTTTTCCGGTGGAGCCGTTATGGGTATGTCTGTTACGGGTCTGGGCCTCTTGGGACTAGGTATTCTTTACATCATCTTTAAAGATCCTACCATTGTAAATGGCTTTGCCATGGGTGGTTCCTCTATTGCTCTGTTTGGCCGTGTAGGCGGTGGTATCTATACCAAAGCTGCTGACGTAGGGGCTGACCTGGTTGGTAAAGTAGAAGCTGGACTCCCAGAAGATGATCCAAGAAACCCTGCTACCATTGCTGATAACGTAGGCGACAATGTTGGCGACGTGGCTGGCATGGGTTCCGACCTCTTTGAATCTTATGTAGGTTCTATTGTTAGTGCCATGACACTGGGTGTGTTGGCATTAGGATTTAACGGTATTCTGCTGCCGTTGATCATTGCTGCTGCTGGTATCATTGCTTCCATTATCGGTACATTCTTCGTTAAGACAGATGATAATTCGAATCCGCTCAAGGCACTGAACATGGGAACAACTGTTGCATCTGTCATCCTTTTGGTTGCAGCCTACTCCGCTGTACGCGTGATTACACCTGATCAACTCGGCCTATTCTGGGCTATTTTAGGTGGTATGGTAGCTGGAACGCTAATCGGTTTTGTAACCCAATACTATACTTCTGCAGATTACAAACCCACACAGGGCATTGCAAAAGCAGCAACAACTGGTCCAGCAACGGTAATTATTGAAGGACTGGGTGTCGGCATGTTCTCTACATTTATTCCAATTGTTTTAATTTGCGCTGCAATTATTCTGGCTTTCGTTACAGGTGGCTTATATGGAATCGCTCTGGCGGCTGTTGGCATGCTGGCGACAACCGGTATGGTAGTTGCAGTTGATGCTTATGGACCGATTGCTGATAATGCTGGCGGAATTGCTGAGATGACTCCTGAATTACCTGAATCCGTTCGCGAAACCACTGATAAACTTGATGCAGTTGGCAATACCACTGCTGCCATCGGTAAAGGCTTTGCCATTGGATCTGCTGCCTTGACTGCATTGGCTCTGATGGCTGCATATGCACAAGTAGCCGGGATACAAGCCATTGACCTCTTAAATCCGATGGTTATTGTTGGTCTGTTAATTGGTGGTATGCTGCCCTTCTTCTTCTGCGCTATGACCATGGGTGCTGTTGGTAGAGCTGCTGGCGAAATGGTAGAAGAAGTAAGAAGACAATTCCGAGAAATCAAAGGTTTGCTGGATGGCACAGCCACTGCTGACTATGTAAGATGTGTTGAAATTAGTACGAATGCGGCCATTAAAGAAATGATTGCCCCTGGTTTATTGGCAATCATCGCACCAGTTCTGGTTGGATTTGGCCTGGGTGCCGCAGCACTGGGTGGTATGCTGGCTGGTTCCATCGTATCTGGTGTCTGTTTGGCTATTATGGTGGCAAACTCCGGCGGTGCCTGGGACAATGCTAAAAAATATATCGAAGACGGTAACTATGGTGGTAAAGGCTCTTCCGCACATGCAGCAGCCATCGAAGGTGACACCGTTGGTGACCCATGTAAAGATACTGCCGGACCTTCCTTGAACATTCTTATAAAACTGATGTCCATCGTATCCCTGGTATTTATTGCACCATTCTTCTAAAATAGCATAAATAATCAGTAAAAAAGAGGCTGCCCCAAAAGGGATGGCCTCTTTTTTACTGAAAAAGAACAAAACTACAATACAGTTGAAACTACCCTGCACTCAACAGCTCACTTTGCTGGAATGTAGGTAATCATAAGACTTAAAAAATATCACTGACAGGAGCGCTATGATGACCGCTGCAATATAAGCATAACTCCAGTTAATGTCCAGCAAAAACCCTCCAAAAGCAGGGCCAACAACCCTTCCCAAACTGTCAAACCCCTGCATAGCTCCCAGTGATCTTCCCTGATTGACAGTACCTTTTGATACAGCAGAGGAAGTTGCGGGACGAATGAGCCCCATTCCGCAGCAGAACACAGCCAGGAAAAGAATAGCAGTGTAGATATTGAAAGAATACAGCAGGAGCGCCAAGCCTACAGCCATAGCTGACAACCCGATAATAATAGTTTTCTTTTCCCCGAGGCGGTTGATCATCTTACCTACTAGCAAACCCTGCAAAATAACCATTACAATACCGGCAACCATAAAAGCCCATCCTGCTTCCTTGGCCCCCATACCTATTTTATTCTGCATGAAAAGAGCGTAAGTCGCCTCATTCATTGAATGGGCAACACTGGCCAAAAAGAGCATGATAAAAAATTGAACCAGCGGAGTCCGCAGTTCGCTCAGCAGAGAACCAAGACCGCTTTCACCAGTGGCTTCATCTTGCTGCTGCAGCTGCATCCTTTTCTCAGGTGTCAGCGATTCTTTCAGCAATAGAAAAATGGTAAGCACATTGGCAATCGCCAACCCAGCCGCAAAAAAGAAGGGGAAAGTGAAAGAAATCCCCGACAATATACCACCCAAAGCCGGTCCCATCACCATGCCCAACCCCATGGAGGCACCCATCAAACCCATACCGGAGCCGCGCTTCTCTTCTGTTGTGACATCCCCAATATAGGCCATAGCTGTCGGCATCACTGCTGCCGAAAGGATTCCACCGGCGATCCGGGCTACAAAAAGAAGCCATATGGCTTGGGCCAAGCCGTAAAGGATAAAGCTGACGGCATAACCAGAGATACCTAGTATCAGCAGCGGTTTTCTTCCCACCCGATCCGAGTATCTTCCCCAGATAGGAGCAAAAATAAACTGGCAGAGTGCATAGACAGTAAGCAATAGCCCCAGTTGGAAGGCGCTGGCACCCATGCTTTTCACATAGTAAGGAAATACAGGGATGATAATTCCGTTACCCAGCATCATCAAAAAAAGCGCAAAAAATACCAAGGCAAAACTTTTTTTATCTTCCGTTGGTACACACCTCTTTTTATTGTTTTTTTATACTGGACAGGCATTGATATAAAGTGTGTCATTAATGGCAGCAGCCAAAATATTTCTATTGAATACTTTAGTAGAACAACTTGCCTGGAAATTTAATAGTTTACACAGTAACTATTCTCTACCAATTTGCATTTTCCTGTATAAAAAGAAAACCCGGCCCTGAGAATCATCAGAACCGGGGTCCCGTTATATCTCCTTTTCAGATGGACAGCAGAACTGTCCCCGCGTCCAACCTATCCATCAAACAGGCCGGAATATTTCGCCATCATCCGGTATGGCAAAATGAGCTTTTCCGGAAGCAGAGACCGGTTTAATGCCCGTAGCTGGCATAACATCTAGTTTATCTACCCCTAGAGCCGCGGCCATTTTGGCGATAACTTCCCTGACAGTTACACCTGCGGGTGAACCCATTACTGGGGAAAAGGACCGGATGCGCCCATCAGATGCGATAAAGGTACCTCCACTCTCGAAAGGGGTGGAAGAAGGAATTACTACATGGGCAGCCTCTGTGGTAGGAGTTTGATTAGGAGAAACCGCCACAACCAACCTGGCTGTCTGCAGTTCCTGGGGAGACAATACCCCTGCACCCACCGGGTCTTCACCAAAAATAAAAATCCCCTGCAGGTCACCGCTCTTCAAGGCTCCTCCAAGATCCTGGGCACCAAGATCAACTCCCAGCCTGCTCAGGCCGGTCCGATTAACACCAGGGGTAATCACAGTGACCCCGCTCCCTGGTTTGCCGGTCTTTCCAGTCAGCAGAGCCAGGTCGCCCAGGAGCTGTACTGCCTCCGGGGTGACATCATGCCCGTCCACCAGGATAACGGCTCTCTCTGCCTGGCCGTAGACCTCTGCCAACTTCTTAGCACCCTCACCAGGAACCAGCCCCTTCAGTACCCCCTTTAACTCCTCAAAACCGTCCACCCGCTGCTGGATAAACTCATTGCAGGCCAAATCATTTTGGATAACCGCTGCCAGCACCTCTTTAAGGAAATTGGTGTTGTTATCAGGGGTTACCCTTACAGCTGCCAGGTCATCAGCGAGTGTGGGCTTCATGCTGCTTACAACAGCCAGTTTAATCCCTTTCCTGGCTGCTTGTCTGGCTTTCACAGCAGCCACCTGGCACTCCTCAAAAGAACCCACCAGAATGATGAGATCAGTGCTCTCCAGTTCATCCAATGCAACAGCAGGAACTTCACTACCGAAAACCCTTTCCAGACCACGAGCGGCATTGGGAGTAAAACTGCTTACCTTTACAGTCCGCAAGACCGATCTTGCGAAAGCAGCGGCACTCCCCGCCTCCTCCAGAGAGTAAGAGGGGGAAACAGATACCGCCAGTGTCTCATCTCCACACCTGGCCCGGATACCCAACACTCTTCCAGAGATCTCTTTAAGAGCCTCTGTCCAGGATGTTTCCACCAGTTTCCCATCCCTGCGCACAAGGGGTTTTCTGATCCTTTTTTCACTGTAGGCATCGAAACCAAAGCGGCCCCTGCGGCAGAGGATTTCCCCCTCTGGTGGGAGGGACCTGGCGACCAAATCTCCCTTGATATTAATAACCTGTCCACACCCCACTCCACAGTAGGTGCACACAGCTTCCCTGCTCTCCATCTCCATCGGGAGGTTTTTAGCAATAGGCATCTGCTCCACCAGGGCACCGGTAGGACAGACCGCCACACACTGGCCGCAGGAGATGCAGTCAGTCTTTTCCAGTGGCAGGCCAAATTCAGGCTTGACCAGTGTCTCAAACCCGCGGTCTACAAGACCCAAGGCTGTAACACCCATCACCTCATCACAGACTCTGACACAAAGACCACAGAGGATGCACTTGTCGGAGTTGCGCTGCAGCAGTGGATGTTCCTCAATAACCCTCTCCTGGTGCCTGCTCCCAGCAACCAGGTCAGGTTCCGCATCATATTCTCCTGCATACTTGATCAGCTTACACTCAAAGAAATCCCGGCAGCCGCACTCCAGGCACTTCAGTGCATCGGCCACCGCATCATCCTCGGAGATCCCCAGGTTCACCTCCCGGAAGTTCTCCCGGCGCTCATCTGGGGAAAGCTGAAGCATCTCTGCCCGAGGCGCCTTTTCCACATGGGAGAAATCCTCTGAGGTGAGGTCTTCTCGTTTTGCCATGTATTTTTCAAATACTTCCGGGGTCGGATACTGTTCACCCTGCAAGCGGCTGTTGATGGCCACTGCCGCCTTTCTACCCTGGGCTACCGCCTCAATAGCGATACCAGGTCCGGTCACCGCGTCCCCGCCGGCAAAAACCCCAGGGATGCTGGTCATCATGTTGCCCTCATCAACAGCAATACTCCCCCACTTTGTCTGTTCAAGCCCTTCCAACCCATTGGGCTGCACCTTCTGCCCAATGGCGCTGATCACCGTATCCACCATCATGGTCTCCTCAGCACCAGGGATAGGAACCGGCCGGCGGCGCCCGGAAGCATCAGGCTCGCCCAACTCCATTTTCTGGAGCCTGATCGATGTTATCGCCCCATTTTCCGCGGCCACCTCTAAAGGGGCCACCAGGAAACAGAAGATCACTCCCTCTTCCTCGGCCTCCTCTATCTCCACCTTCTCGGCGGGCATCTCTTCTCTGGTGCGGCGATAGAGCACCATGACCTGTTCTGCTCCCAGCCTCACTGCTGTGCGGGCGGCATCCATGGCAGTGTTCCCGCCACCGATCACCGCTACCCGACCGCCGATTTTGACATTTCCATGAAGTGCTGCTTCTCTCAGGAAATCAATCCCTCCCAGCACACCAGGAAGGTCCTCCCCTTTACACCTCATAGAAGAACTCTCCCAGGCACCGATCCCAACAAAGACCGCATCATGGGTCTCTTTTAGATATTGAAGTGTCACATCCTGACCAATCCTTGTATTGTAAATAAAACGAACACTCATCTGCTCGATCAAATCGATCTCCTGGTCTAGTATCTCCTTTGGCAGCCGATAAACTGGGATCCCATAGCGCAGCATCCCGCCACCTTGAGGCATGGCATCATACACAGTAACCTCATGGCCATCCCGGGCCAAGAAGTAAGCCGCAGTAAGCCCTGCGGGACCAGCCCCTACAACAGCCACCCTCTTTCCGGTGGGTGGTGCGATCTCCGGAATAAAGGATTCCTCCCCTTCCAGGTCAAGATCCCCCACAAAGGTTTTGAGGTTGGCAATAGAAACAGGCTCATCCACCAGTGCCCGGCGACAGGCGGTCTCACAAGGGTGAGGGCACACCCGGCCGATGCTGGCCGGCAGCGGCAAGCGGTCCTTAATGAGGGCTACCGCTTCCCGGTACTGTTTGTTGGCAATCAACCCTACATAACCCTGGCAGTCAGTGTGTGCCGGGCAGGCCAAAACACAGGGAGGACGGCAGTCCCCAGTGTGATCGGAGAGCAGTAGTTCGAGAGTCATTTTCCTGGACTCCCGTACCCGGGGGGTGTTTGTGTGCACCACCATCCCCGAAGAAATTTCGGTGGCACAGGCGCGAATCAGCTTGGAACTCCCCTCCACTTCCACAACACACAACCCACAGCCCCCATAAGGCTTCAACCGCTGATCATAGCAGAGGGTAGGGATCTCGAACCTGTTTTCCCTGGCTGCGTCTAAAATGGTCTGGCCGGGAAAACCCGTAACTTCTTTTCCATCTATATTCAATCTGATCACTTTATTGTTCACTCCTCCCCTTTACTCCACGACGACTGCTTGGTTCTTAGGTGGACAAACATCCAGGCAGGTACCACACTTGATGCACTGTTCGGGATCGATTACATGGGGTTTCTTCTTTTCACCAGATATGCAGCCCACCGGACACTTCCTGGCACAGCGGCCGCAGCCCCG
Organism: uncultured Thermoanaerobacteraceae bacterium; assembly: GCA_937914965.1. Taxonomy (GTDB): domain Bacteria; phylum Bacillota; class DSM-12270; order Thermacetogeniales; family Thermacetogeniaceae; genus CALGIY01. The sequence goes on from CALGIY010000145.1 coordinate 8,785, forward strand.
GCACCGGTCCTGGTCAATACGGTATGTAATTAATGATTTGCACTCTTTAGCTGGGCACTTTTTATCCCGGATATGGGCCTCATACTCATCCCGGAAGTAGCGGATTGTGGTCAGGACGGGATTGGGAGCACTCTGCCCCAGCCCGCAGAGGGAACCCTCTTTCACCTTGACAGCTATTTTTTCCAGAAGTTCAATATCTCCTTCCTGCCCTTCCCCGCTGCAGATGCGCTCCAGGATCTCCAGCATCCGTTTAGTCCCGATCCGGCACTGGACACACTTACCGCAGGATTCCTTCCGGGTGAAGTCCAGGAAGAACCTGGCCACATCCACCATACAGGTGGTCTCATCCATTACCACCATCCCACCGGAACCCATAATCGCTCCGGTCTGTGTAATGGAATCATAGTCTACCGGAGTATCCAGCAGTTCCTCCGGAATGCACCCACCAGAGGGACCCCCCATCTGGACCGCCTTAAACCGGCGGCCATCCTTGATGCCGCCCCCTAACTTAAAGATAACATCCCGCAGGGTGATACCCATGGGCACCTCCACCAGACCGCCCTTCGCGATCTTGCCCGCCAAAGCAAAAACTTTAGTGCCCTTGCTTTTTTCAGTGCCCATCCTGTTAAACTCTTCAGAACCATAAGAGATAATCCAGGGCACATTGGCATAGGTTTCAACATTGTTGATATTGGTGGGCCGGCCCCAGTATCCTGATTGGGCTGGGAAAGGAGGCTTGAGGCGCGGCATACCCCGCTCCCCTTCCAGGGAGGCGATTAAGGCAGTTTCCTCACCACAAACAAAAGCCCCTGCACCCTTTTTAATCAAAATATTGAAGTCAAAACTGCTGTCCAGGATCCCCTTGCCTAACAACTTTCGCTCCCGCGACTGCTCAATGGATATTTCCAATCGTTTGATCGCCAGGGGATACTCAGCACGCACATAGATAATACCGGTATTAGCGCCAATGGCACGCCCGGCAATAGCCATCCCCTCCAGAACTGAATGGGGGTCACCTTCTAACAGACTGCGGTCCATGAAGGCTCCCGGGTCACCCTCGTCAGCGTTACAAACCACATATTTGACATCACTCTTGTTCTGCAGCGCGGCCTGCCACTTAAACCAGGTGGGGAAACCGGCGCCTCCCCTACCCCGCAGGCCCGATTCCCTGACACAGGTAATAATTTCATCGGGAGTCAGTTCCAGGACTGCCCTGCGCAGCCCTTCATATCCCCCCTGAACCAGGTAATCCTCGATCTTTTCCGGGTTGATAATCCCACAGCTGCGCAGGGCAACCCGCACCTGGCCTGACAGAAAATCATTGGGTTGCTCCGGGGTGGAAACCAGGTATTCTGTCACAAACTGATTACCCTGGATATGCTGTTCAAAGATTGTCTTGACCATCTCCGAGGTAACTTTCCCGTAGGTATAAACCTTTCCCTCATCGATCACATCCAGCAGCGGTTCATTATGGCACATACCAACACACCCGGTAATCTGTACCTCCAGATCTAAGCTACGCTCTGAAATCTCCTGCTTTACGCTCTCCATTACATCGAGCGCCCCGGCGGCGATCCCGCAGCTGCCGAAACCAATCCTGATCTTCACTGCACCTCACCCCCAGACTGCATCTCTTTTTGATAAACATTCTTGATGATCTTCACAGCTCCATCTGGAGTAAGAGGGCCATAAGCCTGGCCGTTGACCATCATCACCGGAGCCAGGCTGCAGCAGCCCAAACAAGCCACCGTATCCAGTGTAAAGAAACCGTCATCTGTGGTCTCCCCCGGTTTAATCTTCAGTTCCTGGCAGATGGCGGTCTGAATCCGCTCTGCACCATTAACATGGCAGGCCGTTCCCTGGCAGAGCATGATCAAGTACTTCCCGACCGGAGCCAGCCGAAACTGGGTGTAAAAGGTGGCAACACCATAGATCTTGGCCGGTTTGATCCCCAGTTCCTTCCCAACCAATCGCATGACAGACTGCGGCAGGTAGCCGTAGATTCCCTGTGCATCTTGGAGCACAGCCACAAGACTGCCCGCCTGTCCTTTATATGCTGTTATTACATTATTCAAAAGTCCATTTTTCTCATCCAGTAGGTTTTGTTCATCCTGACAGGAACATCCCATGGAGTATTCCTCCTCTTCCCTTCTCCTGTAGTGACAACCAAATTTCTTTTTTTATCTCGCTCTTGATAGAGCAACTCTATTTATCCCGGGGCAGCCACACTGGGTGCCGCCGAGCAGCTGCACTTGACATTCCTCGAATCCCTGGCGATATCCAGACGCACTAATCTGGTCTTCAAGGAAGACTGACTGATGAGCACCCCATCCCCCGGCTTAACCCCCACCTCATCAGCACCATCAAGACAGAGGAAAGAGCTATAATCAGACCCTATTTCAAACTCGATCTGCTCTGTGGAACTGATGACCAGCGACCTGGACCCTAGCAGCTGCGGGCAGATCGGGGTAATCACCAGGGCCGGGAGTGCTGCGTCCAAAATTGGCCCTCCTGCTGAATAGGAATAGGCAGTAGAACCGGTTGGTGTGGCACAGA